>JAFXHN010000082.1 GCA_017536365.1 Bacillota bacterium
AAGGGTAAAATCGTGTGAAATCGTATAAAGGGATAAGGTGAGCAGATTGCGAAAAACCCTTTATTTTCAAGGCTTTTAGAGGAATTCATTAACGCCCTACAATAAGCGATAATGATTTAAGAAAAGTTAGTTTTCAAATTCCAATTTGTCGAACTAAGCATTACATACAGAACGACATAAGCAAAGTACAGGATACTGTAGTTGTGGAAGATCTGTTAGATTAAATATGGTACAAAAAACTGAAGACAGCCCAAGCTGTCTTCTTTTCCTTATTATTCATAAAACGGTGAAACGTCTTTGTCGTAATCTATATTGTCAAATTTGAATCCGAACATATTGTAGAAGTCCAGCCAGTAGTCGGAGAGACCTGCCAGATCTTCTGCGTTTTCTGTTGTTATGTGATCCATATTCCATGAGATCTGTTTCTGCACGTGTTCCTGAAGTTCGAAGTCGTCGAGACGGATGATGTTGTCTTCGTCTGCGATCACCGGTCTTCCCGGAGCCATTTTTTCTTTCAGGAGTCTGTCCATCTGCTGGATGCAGTTTTCGTAGCAGCCTTTGTCTTGCATTACCTTTTTAGCGATAGCAATGTAGATAGGACCCATAGGGATAGCTATGCTGGCTTGGGTTATCATGCTCTTGTTCATTGAAACATAGCCTTTGATGCCTCTGTCTTTGAAATCTTCTGTGATCTTTACGGAAGTTTCGTAAAGGTGTTTCTTTGCAAATCCCATTGTGCCGTGGCTGTAAATAGGATAGGTGAGTTCAGGCCCTAAGTAGGAGAATGCAACAGTCGTTGACCCTTCTTTGAGAACTCCTGCTTCGGAAAGCACTGTGATCCAGTCATACCAGTCTTCGCCGCCCATTACCTTGATGGAATCAGCGATCTCCTGCTCTGTAGCACATTCCATCCTGCCTTCTACGATCTCTAAAGTTTCAAGGTTCAGATCCTTGCTGATGAAAGGCTGACCTGTTGTTTTGAGAGCGGAACGGTACACTGTGCCGTCGTCGGTTGCTCTTTTAGGAGCAGCCAGACTGTAGATCACCATGTCGATCTGACCCAGTTCTTCTTTTATTATCTCAACAGCTTTTTTCTTTGTTGCTGTAAGGAATGCATCTTCGTTGAGTGTTTTTGCCCAAATGCCATCTGCTGCTGCAAGCTTGTCAAATGCGTTGTAGTTGTACCAGCCCGGTGAGGCAGTTCTGTTTTCTGAAGGTGCTTTTTCCCTGCAAACTCCGAGAGTTGCTGCGCCGTATCTGTAAGCTGCAGCTATGCGGGCTGAAAGTCCGTAGCCTGTGGAACAGCCTATAACAAGAACCTTCTTCGGGGCTTCTGCCGGAAAGGCTTCTGCAGGAGTGTCTTTAACGTATTGTATCTGTCTTCTTACGTGTTCTTCGCATCCGAGAGGATGTGCTGTTGAACACAGGAATGCTTTAACTTTTGGCTTTATTATCATTTTGATGACCTCATATATTAAATGTATTTCTAGTTATTTGCCGGGATTATAGTATCATTTAATGCCGGAAGTGTCAATGAATGAGGAAATGGGAACGTGATGAGGAATAAAAAATAAAGAATAGTCATACGATAAAAATAAAGATGTTGTATTTATGTTGTATTTATGATATCGTAAAATCGAGGGAGGACATGGAAAATGGGAAACACGACTTTGGTAAATATCCGTATGGATACAGAACTGAAAAGAAGTATGGAGGAGATTTGCCAGGAACTTGGAATGAATATGACTACTGCATTTACTATCTTTGCAAAGAAAATGAGTAGGGAGAGAAGGATACCTTTTGAAGTATCCATAGATCCTTTTTATTCCGAAAGCAATCTTGAACATCTTCGAAGAGGGATTAAAGCATTAAATGAGGGTAAAGGTGTAGAGCATGAATTGATAGAGGAGGATTAATGAGGAAAATCTGGTTTGATGAAGCCTGGGAAGACTACGTATATTGGCAAACGCAAACCGGAACCATTAAAAGGGGAATTGAGTGGATTTTGGAGCAGACGAATAAATGAAGCAGATCGATTAGTGTATAGGATAAATAATGGTGTGTTGGAGATTCTCTCCTGTAAAGGCCATTATGATGATTAGTTAGATGGAAAAAGCTCCACTGTGTGGAGCTTTTCTGTTTTCTAACTAAATCCCAACTGCATCATTTATCGCATTATACCCCGAGGAAAACGCAAACTGCAGATTGTATCCCCCTGTATCTCCGTCCACATCAAGGACTTCTCCTGCGAGGTAAAGGCCGGGATATTTCTTTGATTCGCCGGTCTTGAGGGAGATCTCTTTCAGGGATACGCCTCCGGCTGTGGCCATGGCTGTGGAGTAGCCTGAGGTGCCGCTTACCTTGTAAGTGTCCGTGAAGATGCGGGAGAGGAAGGCGGCAGCGGCCTTTGACGAGAACTCTGCGAAGACTCTGTGCTCGTCAAAGCCTTCATCAGCAAAGATCTTCCTGATGAATGAGGAAGGAAGCCCCGGAAACAGGGAATTCAGCACCGTAAGGGCCTCCTTCCGGCCGCTGCTTTTATCCTTCCTGAGAAGAGCAAGCTCTTCCTGAATCTCGTTCAGTTTTCTATCTGTGCAGTAGCACAGTTTGATAACCGTCCCCGGCTTCACATACCTTGAAATATGCAGAACCGCCGGGCCGGAAAAATTGTTATGGGTAAATAATATATCCCCGCTGACTTTATGGCCATCTGCTTCAATGGTGATATCCTTTACAGATACTCCTGAAAGCTCGGTGTAAGGATAGCCTTCAACGCTGACAGGCACAAGAGAAGGTCTTGTCGGTATGATTTCCAGATCGAGAGCTTCCAGAACTTTCAGGAACCTGCCGTCGGAACCTGTGGTGGGATATGAGCAGCCTCCTGTACAGATCAGGAGTTTTTTTGCTTTAAAGATGCCTTTTGAGGAGATAACTGTATATATATCTCCCGGAATGACCTCTGTAACATCACAGGATGAAAGGATGGAAAAGCCGTTCTTTTGTCCCTCGCGGATCAGGCAGTCCAGCACATCCTTCGCGTCCATAGATCTTGGGAATATCTTTCCGTCCTCTCGTTCTATGAGAGGTATCCCTTTATTTTCAAAAAATTTTTTGACGGACTCATTGCTGAATTTGTACAGCGCGGTCCTGATCTTTGATCCGTTGTCTCCGTAATGAGAAACGAAGTCCTTTATAGACCCGCCGTGAGTCAGATTGCACTGGCCGGCGCCGCTCATCAAAAGCTTCCGCCCCGGAGCCTTAGCCTTGTCCAGTATAAGCCCCTTGACCCTTGCCGGCGCCGAAGCAGCCGCAAACAAACCTGCGGCCCCGCCCCCAACTATTAAAATGTCATAAACATTGTCCGCCATAGCAAAACCTTTCAAATTTCAATAAACTTTGTACATCAACTTCCGGTTGACTATATCTTCAATTAATATAAAATGATTATAGTTAAAAAAGTAAGTATTTGCAATGACGGGGAGGAATAATAATGGCTTTGTTCGGAGGATTTGGACATAAAGGGCCTTACAGAAAAGGCGAGATAAAGATAAGATATACGAAATTTTTAATGGTGATGGAGGTTATAGGTATAGTGCTTCTGGCGGCGCTTTTGGTATACACCGCTTTCAGATACACCATGCTGCCGGCGGAGATCCCAAAACACTATAACGCTCTTGGCGAGGTGGATTCCTGGGGACCTAAATCATCTGTATGGATAATCCCTATAGCAGCGATACTGATCTATGCACTTGTTACTGTGGCGGCATTTTTCCCGAATGCCTGGAATTATCCTGTTAAAATAGCTGAAGAAAATCTTGCTAAGGCAGAAAATAAAATAAGACAGATGTTGGCATGTATGAAGGTGCTTATCACAGGGCTTTTCATATACCTTCAGTTTGAAACATTGAATCTTTCAACTAATATATCCATGGGAGTGACCTTTGGATTTATGCTGGTGATGTTCGGTATAATGTTCTATTTTCTGGCGGCGCTCAGAAAGCTGTCCAGCGAAAGAGTGGGACTTTTGAAGAAATGGTGAGGAACGTATGAGAGAGCTTAACGTAGAAGCAATAACAGAAGCGATAGCAAAAATGGCTGTGGAAGTCAATTCATATTTAAGCGAAGATGTTTGTGATGCTATTGCAAAGTGCAAAGCGGAGGAAGACTGGCCCATCGCAGAAGAGATACTTGATAAGATACAGCAGAATATAGAGATAGCAAAGAACGACTTTGTTCCATTGTGCCAGGACACAGGATTTGCCTGTGTATTCATGGAAGTGGGTCAGGACGTTCATTTTGTGGGCGGAAATATAGAAGATGCGGTAAACGAAGGTGTCAGAAGAGGATATACCGACGGATATCTCAGAAAGTCCGTAGTCAAGGACCCTATAAGAAGAGGAAACACCGGAGACAATACTCCTGCTCATATCCATTATGAGATCGTTCCGGGAGATAAGGTGAAGATCACTCTTGCTCCTAAGGGCTTCGGCTCTGAAAATATGAGCCAAATAAAGATGTTCGCCCCATCAGCGGGAGAAGAAGGAGTAAAGGATTTTATAGTTAAATGCGTTGAAGATGCGGGAGCAAATCCTTGCCCTCCGATAGTAGTGGGAGTAGGCATTGGAGGAACTTTTGACAGAGCAGCTCTTATGGCTAAACAGGCTCTGCTCGTGCCTTTAGACGAACCGAATCCGGATAAATATTATGCAGATATGGAAGAAGAGCTCCTTGAAAGGATAAACAAACTGGGTATTGGTCCGCAGGGCTTTGGCGGAAAGACCACCGCCCTCGGTGTAAAGATCAAGACATATCCAACTCACATTGCCGGAATGCCTGTGGCTGTCAACATCAACTGCCATGTTTCAAGACATAAGGAGGTAGTGCTGTAATGGAAAAAAGACTGGAATATCCTTTTGACAAAGAAAAGCTTGCGGAACTGAAAGCCGGGGACAGCGTGCTCATCAGCGGAACTATCTATACTGCCAGAGATGCGGCTCACAAGAGGATAGTGGAAATGCTGGAAAGAGGAGAAGAACCTCCTTTTGAAATAAAGGGTTCTATCATATATTACGTGGGTCCGACTCCTGCAAAGCCGGGAAGACCTATAGGATCTGCGGGTCCAACTACAAGCTACAGGATGGATGCTTATGCTCCAACTCTTTTGGATCTGGGTCAGGCGGCAATGATCGGCAAAGGCCAGCGCTCTGATGAAGTTAAGGAAGCGGCTGTAAGAAACGGTGCAGTGTATTTCGCGGCTATCGGCGGTGCGGCGGCACTTATCGCTCAGTCTGTAAAATCTGCGGAAGTGATCGCTTTTGAAGATCTTGGAGCGGAAGCTGTCAGAAAGCTTGAAGTTGTGGACTTCCCTGCTATGGTAGTAATAGATGCACAGGGAAATGATCAGTATGAGATCGGAAGAAAAGCATATAATAGCAGATAAATCGGGATTTCATAAATTAAGAGGTGAAAAGTATGTATGATATAGTAATTATCGGTGCCGGCCCGGCAGGATTGACTGCAGCCATATACGGGATAAGAGCAGGATTGTCTGTTGTAGTTCTGGAATCAATGATGTACGGCGGGCAGATCGCGGGAACACCTGAAGTCGAAAACTATCCGTCTATACAGAAGATCTCCGGATGGCAGCTGGCTCAGAATATATATGACCAGGCTGTTGCTCAGGGAGTGGAAGTAAAATTCGAGGCTGTTGAAAAAATAGAGCTGGGAGAAGGAAACTGCGGCGGGATCAAAACCGTTGTAACTCCATTCAACAGATATGAATGTAAAACAGTTATAATCGCAAACGGAGCGAAGAGAAGACTTCTGGGATGCCCGGGTGAAGAAGAATTCAAAGGAATGGGCGTTTCATACTGTGCTACCTGTGACGGAGCTTTCTTCAGAGGAAAGACAACGGCGGTAGTGGGCGGCGGAAACACAGCTCTCGAAGACTCTCTCTTCCTTTCAAATCTTTGTGAGAAGGTTTATCTTATCGTGAGAAAAGATAAGTTCAGAGGAGAAAAACGTTTGGCGGAAGCTGTTCTTGCCAGAGAAAATATCGAGATCCTGTATTCTCATGTAGTTGACAGGATAGAAGGAGACGGCCTTGTATCTGCGGTTATAGTAAAAGACAGCGGCGGGGAAACAAAGAAACTGGATGTTTCTGCGGTGTTCGTAGCTATAGGTATGGTTCCGGACAACGGTGCTTTTGCTGATGTGGTGGAACTTGATGATGCGGGATATATCGTGGCAGACGAGACCTGTAAAACAAGCTGCGCAGGAATATTTGCTGCAGGAGACAGCCGTACAAAAGAAGTAAGGCAGATAATAACAGCGGCATCAGACGGAGCTGTGGCAGCCGTCGCAGCAGCGAATCTGGTAAATGCTGAGGGTTAACAAATATTGAGTGAGGAAGAAAGTACGCAAGATAATACGTAAGTAATCCTAAGAGTATAATTAAAATACAGTTGATTTTTTCGATTGAAGTGCATATAATATAGGTGAAAAGAGAAATCTTTTGAGAGGCTCAATTGGATAGCACCTCTTTCCCTAGTGGGGGACGTAAAATATACCATGAATGCTCGGCAATAGGTGTTATGTTGTCAGCTATCCGTTAAATAAAAAAGTGAGGACTTGATATTTTATCAGGTCCTTATTTATTACTAGGGATGTTGCGCGGGATAGGGATAAATATATGCTAAAAAAAGAAGATTTAATTAATATAAACTATATACCTGATGAGGAAGAAATATCATTAGAACTATTGTTTGATTTTTACGAAAATTATCTTTGCAGACGTGTTTATAAGTTTACTTTGGATAGCGGGGAAGAAATAAAAATTGTCTTTAAAGATAGTAGTGAGATCTATCATATTTCTGGTATAAAGCACATTTATAAAGTTAAGTATATGGATGGATCAAGGTTTGCCAAAGATGTTTGTTATGGGAATATAGATTTCAAAAATTTGCAAAAGATAAATCCGAATGCCTATAAAGACTATATTGAACGAATATGCAGTTTTGCATGCATTGATACGATATTAAAGAAATGTGAATATTTGTGGTTTTCTGAAGGAAGGATAGAGGGCACGGAAATTTCAGTAAAGTACCTGTTATTGAGAACTATCAATGAGTGTAATCTTCATCTGGGTATAGATAGTTACAAAAGTGGGAAATCATATTACCCCAAAACTTTATTAGTTACTAAGGGTGCGCAGATAAATAAATTTGTAAACAGGGCTACAGAAAGATTTAGAGTGAGCAAACTTGAAATAATTTTAAAGGAAGATGGCTCTGTAGAAGAACTGATAGACCGAGAGGAAGCAAATAAAATAGTTAATGATTGCATTAAAGATGAAATAGAACAATGGTTACAGAAAGAATTTATTAGTATTTTGGAAACTTATATATTCTCTGAAGAAAACTTAATTAGATGGGAAAAATACGTAAATGAAACCATCAATTTAGATGAGTTGAAATCAATAGTTAATATGCTCATCGTAAGAAACATAATGGATGAATGGATTTCTTTGTTTAGAAATCATCTTAATAGT
>JAFXHN010000083.1 GCA_017536365.1 Bacillota bacterium
CAGTCAAACAAGAAAGCGAAGGAGGGTAGCTGTAACTGGAGCTGCACCACTGTTTCCGAGATACTCCGCAGAAAGGAATACCTTGGGCATACAGTCCTTAAGAAGTCTTTTAAACCAAGCTTCAAGATGGATCGCAGGAGTGTAGATCCTGAGGACTGGCTCGTATTTGAGAACACGCATGAGCCGATCATAGATCAGGAACTATGGGATAAAGCACAGAAGAGTCTGGATAAGGGGCGGAAAAGGCAGAGTATGCCATATGGCTACTATACCAATTCCCACCGACTGTGCGGATATCTCTTCTGCGCTGACTGCGGCCACCGGATGTCTATCAATCATCATAAACGCAAAGACGGATCAGATGTATTCTCGTTCAGATGCGGTAATTACTCAAACAATGGTAAAAACTGCACGGCACATTATATAGCGGCAAATACGATAGAGAAGTTGCTCCTGCAAGCGATCCAGAGATTATCCAGAAGAGTGATAAAGGACGAGAATGCTTTTGCTGCCAGTCTTAAGGAAGCTTATGAACAGGAGCTGAAAAAGCGCCCGGTTGCAAACCGATCCAAGCTCAAAGAGTCGGAGAAACGTTTCGATGAACTCGACAGACTGATCAAGTCATTATACGAGAATTATTCCAGGGGAGTACTGCCGGAACGGCAATACCTGTCTATGATGAATAGCTACGCTGAGGAACAGGATGCGTTGGAGAAGCAGATAGCGGAATTAAAGGCTAAAGAGGTCGAATCTGTTCCTCCGGCATTCAAGGGGGATCGATTCATCGAGATAGTTAAGAAGTACAAGAATCCTACAGAGTTTACCGATGAGATGCTTCGTGAACTGGTCGATAAGGTCCTTGTTCATGAGAAAGTCAAGGAAGAGGATAAAACAAGTCAGAGAATAGAGATCATCTTCAATTTTGTCGGACCTGTTGATCTTACGCCTTTGCCTGAAGAAGTGCAGGAGGCAGAGAAGAAGATAGTACAGGAGGCTGAGCAAAAGGCAGTAAAAAAAGAGAAGAAGAAAAAGGCAAAGAAAGCAAAAGAAAAGAAGAAACGCGATAACAAACGGAAGGCAGCTATGGAGAAGCGCCTTGCTGAAAACGACGGGCATCTGTATCCTCAGAAAATATGTCCTCAGTGCGGGAAGCCGTTTTGGCCTAATACAGCGAGGCAGATCTACTGTAATAAGCAGTGTACCAAGGATCATTATTCAGATGTGCTGCACGAAAGGCGCAGAGAAGAAAAAGGTGATCACACATTCAGACAAAAGAATTGCGTGATTTGCGGAAAACCTTTCTGGCCTGTCAATGGACAGCAGGAAGTCTGCTCTGAGGAGTGCAAAGATATCCGAGATAAGCGGTACAGACGCAAATTATATGACGAAGTCCTTGCTGAAAAGGCAAAGAAAAAATGGGCATTGAAGAAAGAACTGCGTTTGTCTGAGAACGAAGGTCATCCTTATCCTAAGAGGATCTGTGAATACTGCGGCAAAGAATACTGGCCGAACAAGCATCATCAGAAATATTGTTGCAAACTCTGCGGCGAGAGAGATTTTACCGCCAAGAATAAGTTAAGGGATAAGTCCGCGAAGGAAGGTCATAACTTCTACAAGACCACCTGTGTTGAGTGCGGCAAAGAGTTTTGGCCAGTAGGACCGGCTCAGGTCGTATGCTCTGAGGAGTGTCGTAAGAAACGGCAGAGGAAACTGGCAAAACAACGACGAGCAGCTGATGAGGCATTAATGAAAGGTTTATCTGCAACGAAATGATCCGGGGCATCAATACGAAGTCCCGGATCAAAGAAAGCGAGGTTGCTATGAAAAAGAAATTCAAGTTTGATGATTATGAGATCAGGATCCTGATACTGGCACTCAATGAGCTGAGGAACCAGCTGATCAGGGAAGAAAGGTATACTGATGCAGTCGATGAGCTGCTGATCAAATTATTTGACTGATGAAGGGGGTGCTTTCAAAAAACTGCCCGAAAAAAGGGGAAAATCGCATCATTTTCATGCTGTAGAGCTGTAATTTTACATACGTTATTGATAACAGGATATATCTATCAGGCCGCTGTTTTGAGTCTTTCAAAAGGCGGCTTTTCACTTGGAAAAACAAGGAGGGTTCCAAAATGGCAAAGAAGAATGTAACGAAAGAGGAGCGTGAGACGATAGTAAACTTCAATGAGGCAGAAGATACAGCCGTGATCTACACATTCAACAATGATCTGAAGAAAAGACTGGCTGCATTTGCAAAGAAATATCCAGATCTCTGCAGACTGACAGTTGACGATACCGATTTCGGCAGCGTGACGTATGAGATCCAAAAATCCAGAGTATCTATCCGGCTGGTTGCTCCATACAGCGAAGAACGCCGTAAGGCTGCGAGTGAGTATGCGAAGACTAATGGTATCGGCAATAGAAAATAGCAAGTTGAATCAAGTAGTTGTTCGTGGTATGTTTTTAACGTAGACTAATGTTGATACAACAGGAGACAATTATGGCAAGACCAAAGAAAAACGGCACATACCTGAATGTATGCATTGAGACTCCAATCTATGAAAGGTTGGAAGCTCTTTGTGATGATGCGGGGCAAACTAAGACTGTTGCTGTCGAACGGGCGTTGACAGCATACCTCGATAACTACGAAGAGAAACAAAGAAAACTGAAAGAGCTGGAAAGCAGCTCCGTGCAATAAGGGAAAGGAGCTGTAATTATGGCTGATATCAAGAAGGAGCAGGAGCGTGAAGAACTGCATCGCGCAATATGGGCAATTGCAGATGATTTGCGCGGATCCGTTGATGGATGGGATTTCAAGAGTTATGTTCTTGGAACTATGTTCTATCGATATATATCGGAGAACCTTGCCAACTATATTAATCAAGGTGAATGGGATGCCGGAAATACTGACTTTGATTATGCAAAGATGTCTGACTCAGAAGCAGAGGAGGCAAGAGAAGGTTTGATTGAAGAAAAAGGTTTCTTTATTCTTCCTTCGGAACTATTCTGCAATGTCAGAAAGAGAGCATCGCAAGATGAAAACCTGAATATGACCCTGGAGGCTGTATTCAATCATATCGAGGATTCTGCAAAGGGCAGCATGTCAGAAAACAGCTTTGCCGGTTTGTTTGATGACTTTGATGTTAACAGCAACAAGCTCGGTGCTACTGTAGCAAAGCGCAATGAAAAGCTGGTCAAGCTGCTTAATGGTGTCGGTGATATGAACCTTGGCGATGTTAAGGGACATGATATTGATGCTTTCGGAGATGCTTACGAATATCTGATGACAATGTATGCATCAAACGCAGGAAAATCAGGAGGTGAGTTTTTCACTCCAGCGGAAGTATCTGAACTCCTTGCGAGATTAGGTACTGTTGGAAAGACGGAAATAAATAAGGTTTATGATCCGGCATGTGGGTCTGGCTCGCTCCTTTTGAAAG
>JAFXHN010000084.1 GCA_017536365.1 Bacillota bacterium
TAAAGTTTATGCTCAGAATGTCTTTCGCTGACATTCCAGAATTCATTGTTTTTCGTTTTCTCAAACGTTTCAGTCTTTTTAGACTGTAAAGGAATTGTCTGTTTTCCTGCACTATATAGTTTTCAAAGTTCATGCTCGCTATCGGCGAGCTTTTATAGATTACCACTAATTCTTTGGTATGTCAACACTTTAACAAAAGTTTTTTATTATTTTTTTCTTTTAATATATTCGGCTTTGTATTATAGTGAAACTGTAGAATACACCGGAGGTACAGTATGAAAGAATATATATTTAAACCACAAGGAGTCTGCTCAAGACAAATAAGATTTGTTTTGGAAGACGATATTATCAGCAATGTAGAGTTTACAGGTGGATGCCACGGTAACCTTAAATCTATCGCTTCACTGGTAAAGGGAATGAAAGCGGAAGATGTGATCGAAAAGCTTTCAGGAATAACCTGCGGGTTCAAGAAAACCTCCTGCGGAGATCAGTTTTCTTTAGCCCTAAAAGAGGCTCTTTCCAAAAGCGAATAACTGCGTAAAAAAAAGGATATCATTTCCGAAATGATATCCTTTCTTATTTCACTTATATTTCAGAACTAAAGAGTATCCCCTTTTTCTCCTTTTTCTTTTGCAAAGAACAATCCTATGATCGTAATTATCACAAATATGATCAGGAATGCCACTACAGCCATTCTGTGAGCGAAGCAAGCCGCAATCACCATGAAGATACATCCGCATACTGCTACTAACGGAGCGATTATTCTCTTGAATGTCGGAAGTTCTTTGAATGTCATCATCTTGAAGAAAATAGGAATATACATCGCATATATTGCTACGATCGGAAGTTCTGATGAGTCAAAGCTAAAGAATCCGAACCAAGGAGTTGTAAGGTTAGCTCCGTAGAAATAAAGCAACCATGCACCTGCCAGGAGCACGCCAAAAATAGCCGCATTTGTAGGCATGTTTGTTGTTGGTGAAATTTCCTTGAACAGTTTTGGGTTTGGTCCTCTGTCTCTTGCTGCAAGTGAGTACATACCTCTTGTACAAGCAAGCATAAGTCCGTTAAGTGTTCCAAGACATGAAATAATAACGAATACGAAGATCAGAGTTCCGCCAACTGAGCTGAATACTGTTTCAAACGCCATTCTTGCTGCAGCGTCACCGCCAGCCATCATTTCTTCATTTGTTACCGCGCCTGCAAGACCTACGTAGTAAAGGATATATACAGCCATGATGATAAATGTTCCGCCTACGAGAGCTCTAGGAAGATTTTTCTTTGAATCCTTGAGTTCTGAGTTGATGGATGTTGCGATTACCCATCCTTCATATGCGAAGGATGTAGCTACTACTGCTGTGAACAGAGCTGTTCCTGACGGCATATCTGTAACAACGTGTGTGAAGTTGTATGTAGTCATGCCTGTCTTCAGTCCGAAGATAGTTCCTACTACTGCCATAAGGAGTAATGGAATGAGCTTTATAATTGTAGTTGCAACCTGGAATTTACCTGCCAGTATCGGTGAAAGTGCATTAAGAGCATAGCTTGCTACAAGATAGAAACATGCGATAACCATACATATACCGCCTGTAATATCTTCTACACCGAATAAAACGCATGTGTATCTTGCTGATACCCACGCAAGTACTGATGTCAATGTAGGGTAGTAGATCATTGTTAAGAACCAGCCCATCATATATCCGTATTTAGGGCCTATTGTAGCTTCAGCATAGTCTACGACTCCATTGACTTTCTCATACTTGGTTGCCATTACCGCAAAGGAATATGCGCAGGCAATCATGATTACGCCGCCGATGATCCAAGCGAGTATACCGAGTTTCATATCTCCGCCGGTACAGCTCAGGACCTTTTCAGCCTTGAAGAATACACCACTGCCCACTACGATACCTACTACCATGGCCATAGCAGTGATCAGTCCGTATCTTTTTTGCATACCATTGTCCATTTTGTCTACCTCTTTCTTTTTAATACCACTATTTTAATCTCTTTTCCCAACCTATTGAATATAACACATCCCCCCTGTTCTTTCAAGTGATTATGTGTAAAAAGCCGTTATTTCAGCACTTTCGGCGCTTCTTTTTCTTTATTTTACAGTTCTTTCCTTAAAAAAACTCATTCCTATTATCGTTATCACCGATAACACTATAAGAAATGCTATGACTGCGCCTCTGTGCGAGAAGCATGCCGCCACCACCATAAATATACATCCGCATACTGCAATGCACGGTGCGACAACTCTCTTGAAAACAGGGAGATCTTTAAACGTCATCATTTTCAAGAATATCGGTATATACATTGCATATATAGCTACGATCGGCAGTTCTGACGAGTCAAAGCTGAAAAAGCCGAACCATGGTGTCGTGAGATTCGCTCCATAAAAATACAATAGCCAGAATGCAGCCAGCAGCACTCCGAAAATAGCCGAATTGGTAGGCATATTTGTTGTTGGAGATATTTCTCCGAACATCTCAGGCCTCGGGCCTTTTTTCCTTGCTGATAAAGAGTACAATCCTCTTGTGCAGGCCAGCATAACTCCGTTAAGAGTGCCCAGACAGGATATAATAACAAAAACAAACACCAAGGTCCCGCCTACAGAAGAAAAGATCGTCTCGAAAGCTATCCTTGCCCCTGCTTCTCCTCCTGCCATCATTTTTTCATTGGTAACAGCTCCCGCAAGTCCTACATAGTAAAGGATATATACTGTCATTATGATAAAAGTTCCTCCCACAAGAGCTCTGGGAAGGTTTTTCTTGGAGTCTTTTATTTCAGAATTTATAGATGTGGCAACAATCCATCCGTCATAAGCGAAAGCAGTAGCCACCACCGCCGTAAACAATGCTGCTCCGGCAGGCACTTCCGTCACTATATTATTAAAATTATATGAAGTCATGCCCGTCTTTAATCCGAATACCGTTCCAGCCACAGCCATAAGAAGCAGAGGTATAAGCTTTATGACTGTTGCCGCCACCTGAAATTTCCCCGCCAAGACCGGCGACATAGCATTCAGCGCATAGCTGCATACCAGAAAGAAACAGGCTATTACCATACATATACCGCCTGTTATATCCTCTACTCCAAATAATACGCAGGTGTATCTGGCAGACACCCATGCCAGCACAGCCGTAAGGTTGGGATAATAAACCATAGTAAGGATCCAACCCAGTGTATAACTGTAACCGGAGCCCAAAGTCGCCTCTGCATAATCCACGATACCGTTCACCTTTTCATACCTCGCAGCCATTACCGCAAATGAATATGCACAGGATATCATTATGATCCCGCCTATTATCCATGCCAATATCCCGAGTTTAAGATCTCCTCCCGTACAGTTCAAAACCTTTTCTGCTTTAAAAAACACTCCGCTGCCTACTACTATCCCTACCACCATAGCCATAGCAGTGGGCAGACCGTATCTTTTATGCAATCCGTTTTCCATCGTTCGTTCCTCTTAATATTTATAAACTACCAGGCTGCCGCCATATCTTTTAAAACTTTTTTTGCTTCTGCAAGTTTTTCTTCCACATTGACGCCCACAACATCAATAAAATCAGCTGACACTCTTGTAAATTCCTGAACACCTAAAGTTTTAAGCACATACTTGAGATACTCTGTTCCCGGATCTGTTTCGCCTACAAATCCGCCTGCAGTTTGAATGAATACCGCTTTATCCGCTTTGCTGAGACCTTTCAAACCTTTATCTGTCGCTTCAAAGGTAAGCCCGCTTACAAAAATATGCTCTATATATATCTTGAGAAGTGACGGAAATGCCAGATCCCAGTAAGGCGCCCCTATAACGATCCTGTCGGCTTCAGCAAACTGTTTCGCATATTTGAGCATAGGATGATCCCAATCCTGATCTTCCACTATTTTGTATCTTTCATCTACCATATCGTTATTATACGGTCTCATCTCCTCATCTTTCAAAACCACCGTTTCGATCTCACAGCCAGTATTGACCTTTTTAAGTTCTTCCAAAAAACTGTTGCATAATATTTTTGTTCTTGACTCTTCTCCCTGTTTCATGCAGGAATCCACAAACAATACTTTCATTATATTTCTCCGTTCTATTTATATTTATATGGTTTATGATCTCTTTTCTCAAGAAACGCGGACATTGCCTCAAATTTGTCTTCAGTGTCATAGCACATTGCAAATTTTTCGGTCTCCATATCGAAAGCTTCTTCGCAGCTCATTTCCCAGCCTTTATCTATACACTCTTTCATAGTTTTCATAGCGATAGGGGCTTTGTCTGCTATCTCAGCAGCCAGTTCCATTGCTTTGCCCATAAGCTCTTCTCTAGGAACTATGAATTGAACTATACCCAGATCGTAAGCTTCCTGAGCTTTTATGATCTTACCGGTATACATCAGTTCCTTTGCTTTTCCTTTGCCCACTACATCTGCAAGAGTCTTTGTGCTTCCCCAGCCGGGTATCGTCCCCAGCTTTATTGTAGGCATCCCTATTTTCATATTATCGGCTGCAACTGTCAGATCGCTGACAAGCACCACTTCCATCCCTCCACCAAGGCAGAATCCGTGTACCGCACAGATGACAGGAACTCTGCAGTTTTTAACAGAATTCACGCACTGTTTGCCCAGTCTTCCAAAATCGAACGCCGCATCGCCTGTGGTCCTTATTTCCTCTTTGATGTCTCCGCCTACGGAAAAAGCCTTTTCTCCGGCAGCATCTATCACAACGCAATACACATCTTTATCTTCTTCCACATTATGAAAAGCTTCTATAAGCTCTGTTATAAGCTCTGAGTTGAAGGCATTCATTGCTTCCGGTCTGTTCAGTGTTATCTTTGCAATATGTTCTTCTTTTCTGTAAATAACGTAACCCATCTTATTACCTTTCGTTGTTTTTTATTTTTGCACAAAAAGTGAGAGGTAATCCCTTTACGGGTCATCTCTCACTGTCGTCGTATCATTAATTTATTGTTCTGTTTCTGGCATTGTCCAGTTCGATCCTCCAAAGCTTTGTGATCTCTTCACCCGGCGCCATTTCTTCTGCTTTCAAGAGAGTTTCTACTGCCTCTTCGAGTCTTCCGCAGTTGATATAGACTGCAGCCAGATTGCAAAGGAGTTCAGGATCGTTATCCTCGATAAGGGCGGCTTTTTTGAAATACTTTTCCGCATTTGCATAGTCATTTAAAGATGCATAGCATAATCCAAGTTCGTTGTATGCATCACTCTGGGAAGGTTTTATCCTGCTTACTTCTTCAAAGAAGAATATAGCTTTTTCAAATTCTCCCAGTTTTCTGTATCCAAGTCCAATAAAGAACAGAAGATTCCACCATTCTTTGTATTTTTCATACAGCGGGAGAAGGATATCCAGTCCATTCTGAGCTCTATCGTTCATAACTTCAAGATAACCCTTTTCATATATGATAAGATCATCTACCTGACTCATTCTTTCTCTTACATCTTCAGCCATAGCTTCTTCTTTTGTAAGAGCCAGGAATTTGGTCCACACTTCTTTTGCTTCTGCGTACAGTTTTTTATTCATATAGAAGAAACCAAGGAAATAGTAGCTCTGGTCATATTCCGGGAATTCTTTTGTCAGCTGTTCAAAAGCTTTCACAGATTCTTCTCTGAACACAACTTTCTTATTTGCATCTTCTTCCTCTTCATTCATATATATATCTCTGCAGGCTCTTGCGTAGTTGTATAACGCTTCAGGAGATTCCGGAAGCTTAGGATCTCTTGCTGTAGGAGCTGTAAGCTTTGCGTCTTTTCTTACCCATCTGTCATATATGTCGGTGGCTCTGAACAGGATTGCTGCTTCCATGTATTTTCCGCTCTGCGCCATGTCTATGCCGCTTCCTAGCATAACAAGGTACAAGCCTTTTACGTTATACTTAAGGAATCTTTTATACTGTTCAGCATATGGGAAATTCTTGTTTGCACCTATTACAAAAGTCATTGCCTGAGCTGCCGCCGCAGGAGAAAATCCCATTTTACCGCTTTCTGTTTTTCTGGCTTCTTTTTCTATAACATCCAAAGATACAGGAATAGGAATTCCTTTCAGAAATCTAAGGCTTTGATGTCTGTCTACAAACTCATCGCTGAGATTTATAAACACTATCCTGTCCATGGCCTCTTTAAAATATTTTTCAACATTGTTTGCCAACTCAATTTACCTCCGAATCAATAATATATCCTTTTACAAAGGGCCTGTCCGGCTGCGTCTCTTTTATCCGGGAAAAATATCAAAAGTCGTTTTTCACCGTTTTTTCTCAACTCGGCTTCTCCCCTACAAGCTTCATCTACATTGTACTCAAAAGTCATATAATTCACTTTTTTGATCAGATTCTTCGTGTTTATCCACTCTTCTGACACAGTGTTCTCGTTCCTCAAATACTCATGAACTGCATCCGCATATTCCCTGCAGGAATATTGAGATGGAGAAGCTGCACTTATTTTATCATAAAGAAGCAGTTCCTTCAAACATTCCTTGTTTTCGTATCCTCTGTACTCAATAAAACTCCACAGTATATCGTACAAAGCGTTTTTACTTTGAGCCGCTTTGTGGTGACCTTGTTCAAAATAAAACTCAGCGAGTTCGGAATAGAATCCAAACGGTGTTTCTACGCTCTTTTCCAATACGTATTTCAAAGTATTCCTGAATCCCGGTTTATTAAAATATAATTCCAGTACCTGTTCCACCATTTTAAGACGGACTATCTCTTCGCTGCTGATATATTTGTTTGATATTACTTCATAAGGTTCTCTGTTTCTATATATATACCCGTGTTTTTCCGCCTCTTCTCTAAGCTTTGTACCTTTTAAAAGCTTAAGAAAGCCCAGCTGCAGATCGTGAGGTTCAAGTGCATAAACTTTGTTGAAAGAATCCGCAAACATTTCAAAAGTTTCATAAGGCAGTCCGGCGATAAGGTCCAGATGCACATGAACATTATTTCTCGCTTCTATTCTTATAGTATTCTCTTTCAGCTTTTCAAAATCAACTTTTCTGCTGCAGGCATCCAGCACCTCCGGCTGAGCAGACTGAACTCCGATCTCTATCTGAAACAGATCGGTCCTTGCTCTTTCAAAGGCAGACAGCATTTCTTCCGAAATACGATCTCCGCAAAGTTCAAAATGAAAATTTGTGGATCCGTTATCCTTATCAATTATGTAATTCATGATATCGGCTGCCCTGTCAAGATCTATATTAAAGGTACGGTCTACAAATTTGACCTGCTTTACCCCCTTATCCAGAAAATAGTCCAGCTCTTTATATACTCTTTCCAAAGGGAAGAGCCTTACGCCTCGACTTACCGAGGAGAGGCAGAAACTGCATCTGTAAGGGCATCCTCTTGCAGTCTCATAGTATACTATTTTATCCGGATCCATATCTGAATTTTCATACGGGAAGCAGATATTGCATTCTTCTGCTGCCGGTCCTTCTATTATCCTGTTCTCCGGATCATAACCGCCTTCCTCAAACATCTTCAATACATCAAAAAATACTTCGTCCCCTTCGCCTTTTATTACAAGATCCACTTCCGGGACATCCTCCAAAAACATCTCCGTTTCAAAGCTTACCTCGGGTCCTCCGGTTATGATAACCGTTTCGGGACGCGCCTTTTTGATATCCTTTATGAGCCCCTTCGTTCTGGTAATGTTCCATATATAACATGAAAAGCATACGATATCATATTCCCCTCTCATGATCTCCATAAAGACAGACATATCGTCGCTGTTTATAGTAAACTCTTTTATCTCTATCTGCTCACGATAAATACCTGCACTTTCGTACAGGTATTTTAAAGCAAGATTCGAATGAATATATTTGGAATTTAAGGTAGTCAATAATATCTTCATATCATCAGTCCCCTATTTTCATCTATTACAGCATCCTGAAACGTTCATCCTTGATCTGTCTCGTGTTCATAAGAGCTCCGGCTATTGTTCTAAGGAGCCTTTCTTTATCCTTAGGCAGATCTCCTCTGAGAGAAATATAGTTCGAAGCATGGTTGCTTCTGAAAACGCATTTCTTTTTGAGATTTATGTTTTTAATAAGCTCTGCGGTTTCTATCAGCACTTCTTCCGGCGACAAAAGTTCAAATTTTCCTTTTACGATGTCGTTATAAAGAGGCGCCTCTCTTTCCACCATAAGTGTAAGGAGCCCAACGTAGTCAGGTTCCATTTTACTGATAAGTTTTCCTGATTCTACAGCATGTTCTCTCCAATGGTCTTTCCCGCCAAGTCCTGAAATAAATGTTACAGAAGACTGGATACCTGCATCATTTAATTTATGGCAGGCTTCCACCATTTCTTCCGGAGTCACGCCTTTTTTTACAGCTTTAAGTATTTCTGCGCTTCCCGATTCAACGCCCATATAAGCTATCCCCAGTCCGTTTTCTCTGAGTTCTTTCAGTTCCTGAGGAGTTTTTCTGATTATGTCATGAGGTGCAGCATAAATGCCTACTCTCTGACACTCAGGAAGAGTAGTTCTTATCTTATCCAGGATCCTCATAAGGCTTTCATTTGAAAGCACCAAAGCATCGCCGTCCGCCAAGAATACTTTTTCTATATATCTGTATCTTTTTCTCGCAAGGTCAAAGTCTTCAAGGACTTCTTCAATATTCCTTACTCTGAATTTTTTATCTTTATACATACTGCAGAAGGTGCAGTCATTATGAGCACACCCAATGGTAGCCTGAACGATCAGACTGTATGCCTCACTTGGAGGTCTGAATACATTGCCTTCATATCTCATGTTAAACTGTTCCTTTCTATCCGGCTACATTTTTTCAGGAGCTTCCATTCCGAGAAGTGAAAGCCCGTTGAGAAGTGTCTGTCTTGCAGCATCAACAAGAAGAAGTTTTGCTTTCTGTTCTTCTTCGTTTTCTACAATGATATGTTCATCGTGGTAGAATTTATTGAATGCCTGTGCCACATCAACGATATGTCTTGCAACTACTGAAGGTTCATACTTATCTGCAGCATCCTGAACAGCCTGAGGGAATCTCAGGATGAGTTTTGTGAGTTCATATGCACTGTCGCCTATAATGAAACTGTAATCCACCTCATTTGACAGTTCAACTGTAGCATTCCTCAGAACGCTGCAAGCTCTTGCATGTGTATACTGAACATAAGGTCCTGTTTCACCTTCAAAATTAAGAACTTTATCCCAGGAGAATGTATAGTCTTTTATTCTGTTGTTAGAAAGTTCCTGGAATACAACTGCGCCTATACCTACCTGTTTTGCTATAGTGTCTATATTTTCTTTAGCAACATTTTTGTCTTTTATGATCTCTGCTGTCTTTTCCACAGCTCTGTTAAGAACGTCTTCAAGGAATACGACTTTGCCTTTCCTTGTAGACATAGTTCCGTCATCAAGACTCACAAGGCCGAAGTTGATGTGAACGCACTGGTCTGCCCAATCATATCCCATGAGTTCGATTATCTTGAACCACTGCTGGAAATGCAGATTCTGTTGTGCCGCAACTACATATATATTCTTGTCAAAGTTATAATGTTCTTTTCTGTAAACCGCTGCCGCGATATCTCTGGTAATGTACAGTGTTGAACCATCCTTCTTTCTGATAAGAGCAGGACTCATATCATACTCTGAAAGATCTACTATATCCGCACCGTCAGATTTCTGAATAAGGCCTTTTTCAGACATCATATCAGTGATCCTGTCCATTTTATCTGAGTAGAAGCTTTCTCCCGCATAAGAATCGAAGGAAATCCCAAGCATATCATATACTCTGCTGAATTCTTTTAAGCTTTCTTCTCTGAACCACTTCCAGAGCATTACCTCTTCTTCTTCGCCGTCTTCAAGTTTCTTAAATACTTCTCTTGCTTCGTCTTCGAGTTCAGGATGCTCTTCTGCTTCTTCATGGAACTTAACATA
>JAFXHN010000085.1 GCA_017536365.1 Bacillota bacterium
ATAACTATTTTATTTTGTATGAATCCTTAGGTTCATAGTGAGTATGGAGAAGTTCGTGAGCCAAGTGACCGTTTGGTTCTCCAAGATATTCTTTGTAGAGAGCAGCGACTTCACTGTTCTTATGAGATTTTCTCTGTGGAAGTCTCATATCTTCGTCATAGAGACCGTTCGCTCTGTTTATTCTAGGGTTGAGTCTCATTCTCTTCTTAGCTGAAACATAAGGCTGACCTCCGCCGTGAACGCATCCGCCAGGGCAAGCCATTACTTCGATGAAGTGAACATCTAACTCGCCTGCTTTTACTGCATCGAGAACTTTCGCAGCATTTGCTGTTCCGTGGGCAACTGCAACTTTAACTGTTGTGAGTTCACCTGCGATAGGAAGGTTAACTTCCGCATATTTAACTCCTTCAAGTCCTCTGAGTTCTGTGTATTCGATCTCTTCAAGGTCTTTTTCCCAAAGGATATCAGCTACTGTTCTGAGAGCAGCTTCCATTACACCGCCTGTAGCACCGAAGATAACAGCAGCGCCTGTTCCTTCGCCCATGATGGAATCGCATTCGCCTTCAGGGAGCATATCGAATCTGAGTCTTGCCTGCTTGATCATTGAAGCAAGTTCTCTTGTTGTGAGAACGTAATCCACGTCTCTTACGCCGTCAACTTCCATTTCAGGTCTTTCGCATTCTGATTTCTTAGCTGTACATGGCATAATGGATACGCATACGATATTCTTGTTGGAGATATTCATCTTCTTAGCATAGTAGCTCTTAACAAGTGCACCGAACATCTGCTGAGGTGATTTACATGATGAAAGGTTTGGAATGAATTCAGGATAATTCATTTCACAGTATCTGATCCAGCCCGGTGAGCAGCTTGTGATCATTGGGAGTTTTCCTCCGTTCTTTACTCTGCCCAGGAATTCTGTGCCTTCTTCCATGATAGTAACGTCAGCACTGAAGTTTGTATCGAATACTTTATCAAATCCCAGTCTCTTGAGAGCTGTTACCATTCTTCCTGTAACAGGAGTTCCCACAGGGAGACCGAATTCTTCACCAAGACCTACTCTTACAGCAGGAGCTGTCTGAACAACTACGATCTTTTCAGGGTCGTCTATAGCATCCCATACCTGCTGGATATGGTCTTTTTCTCTAAGGGCAGCAACAGGACAAGCCTGTACGCACTGACCGCAGTAGATACATTCAACGTCTCTCATACTGTATTCAAACGCAGGAGCCACTTCTGTTCTGAAGCCTCTGTTTGTGAAATCCAGTACGCCGATACCCAGTACCTTTCTGCAGGTGCTTACGCATCTTCCGCAGAGGATACATTTGCTGGAATCTCTTACGATGGATGGAGAGAACTCGTCGATATGAGCAGGTCTCTTTTCTCCGTCGAATCTTTCTTTCTGAAGACCCAATTCATCACAGAGTTTCTGTAATTCGCAGGTCTGGTTTCTTTTACATGTGAGACATTCTCTGTTGTGGTTTGCGAGGATGAGCTCAACATTCATTTTTACAGCTTTTCTTACTCTTTCTGTATTTGTTCTTACGTTCATGCCTTCTGCAACCTTAAGAACGCAGGATGCAGGAAGATTTCTCATAGGAACGCCGTTTATATCAGCTTCTACCACGCATACTCTGCAGGCAGCCGCTTCATTTATATCTTTGAGGAAACAGAGAGTAGGGATATCAATGCCTGCTTCTCTTGCTGCCATCAATACGGTATAGTCTGCCGGAACCTTTAACGCTATACCATTAATAGTAATGTTTACATTTTCCATGACTTACCCCCTCTTACTCTTTTACGATAGCATTGAACTTACATACGTTCATACAAATGCCGCACTTGAGACATGTTTCCTGATCGATAACATGCTTCTTCTTAAGTGAACCGCTGATAGCCTGAACAGGACAGCTTCTCTGACATAATGTACAGCCCTTACATTCATCTGTAATGGAGAAGTTGATGAGAGCTTTACATACGCCTGCAGGACAGCTCTTGTCTTTTACGTGTGCGATATATTCGTTTTCGAAATGATTGATAGTTGAAAGTACAGGGTTTGGAGCAGTCTGACCAAGTCCGCATAATGAAGTGAGCTTGATATTCTGTGCAAGTTCTTTCAGTGTTTCAACATCATCTTCTGTTCCTTCACCGCCTGTGATCTTGTCAAGGATCTCATGCATTCTCTTTGTACCTTCACGGCATGGTGTACATTTACCGCAGGATTCGTCAACTGTGAAGTCAAGGAAGAATCTTGCGATGTCTACCATACAGTTGTCTTCGTCCATTACGATCATACCGCCGGAACCCATCATTGAGCCGATAGCAACCAGGTTGTCGAAATCGATAGGTGTGTCAAGGTTTTCTGTTGTGATACATCCGCCGGAAGGTCCTCCTGTCTGTACCGCTTTGAATCTCTTGCCGTTTGGGCATCCGTCACCGATCTCATAAATGATCTCTCTGAGAGTGATCCCCATAGGAACTTCTACGAGACCTGTATTGTTGATCTTTCCGCCGAGAGCGAATACCTTTGTTCCCGGTGATTTAGCTGTACCGAAGCTTGTGAACCAGTCAGCGCCTTTGAGGATGATCTGAGCTACGTTCGCAAGAGTTTCTACGTTATTTATAATAGTAGGTTTGCCCCATAACCCCTTGTTTGCAGGGAATGGAGGTTTATTTCTGGACATACCTCTGAAACCTTCGATAGATGCGATAAGAGCTGTTTCTTCACCGCATACGAATGCTCCTGCACCGAGTCTGATCTCGATATCGAAGCAGAAGTCTGTGCCCATGATATTGTCGCCTAAAAGGCCGTATTCTTTAGCCTGTGCTATAGCGATGTTGAGTCTTTCTACAGCTACAGGATATTCTGCTCTAACGTAGATGAAGCCTTTTGATGCACCGATAGCATAGCCGGCGATAGCCATAGCTTCAAGTACCGCATGCGGGTCACCTTCCAGAACGGATCTGTCCATAAATGCGCCCGGGTCGCCTTCGTCAGCGTTGCAGATGAAGTATTTCTGATCTGCTTCATTGGCAGCTGCAAAGCTCCACTTCATACCTGTTGGGAAGCCTCCGCCCCCTCTTCCTCTGAGACCTGATTTTTTGATCTCATCGATAACTTCGCTTGGTTTCATGTTGAGCAGTGCTTTTGCAAGAGCGAAATAACCGTCTTTGTAGATATATTCTGTAATATCTTCAGGATTTACGATACCGCAGTTTCTGATAGCAACACGATTCTGTTTTTTGTAGAAATCCATTTCTGTCAGACTTCCGCAGTCTCCGCCTATTGTATATTCTGATACAGGGATGCCGTCTCTGAGGTGATATCTCAGGATCTTTTCAGCTTTTGCTGTATCAACGTGTATATATGTTACTGTTTCTTTGCCAGGAACTTTTACTTCTACGATAGGTTCGTATGTACACATACCAATGCAGCCTGTAGGACAAACTGTTACATTATCAAGACCCATCTTTCTTGCGCCGTCTCTGAGAGCTTCATATACAGGTGTAGCTCCTGCTGAAATACCGCAGGTACCCATACCGATGATAACTCTGATCTCTTTGCTGTCCTGACGTTTCGCGGTAAACGCGTCTTTTATTGCTTGTAATTCACTTATTGTTCTCATTCTGGTAACCTCTGTTCATAATATTTTTGTAAAATTCCAGGAATAACACTTATATTGTCAAGCTTTGCGTAAACTTCGTCGTCTATCATCATAACAGGCGCCAAGCTGCAGCATCCGAGACAACGTGTTGCTTCAAGAGTGAATAATCCGTCAGGTGTTGTATCTCCGACATTTATTTCAAGTTCTTCTGCCAGTTTGTCTAAAACAGCCTGAGCACCTCTTACATAACATGCTGTACCAAGGCACACAGCGATCTTGTGTTTGCCCTTAGGTGTAAGATTGAACTGGCTGTAGAAAGTAGACACGCCGTAAACTTCTGAAACAGGTATACCTATTTCTTTAGCTATAAATTTCTGTACCTCTAAAGGAAGAAATCCGAAAATCCTCTGCGCTTCCTGTAAGACCGGCATAGTGATGCCCTTTGAATCCTTTAAAGAATCGATATATTCTTTAAGTTCTTCGAATCTCGGGTCATTTGCACTTATAACGCCGCCACAGTTGCATTTGCTTTCTTTGTTCATTGCAAAAAACTCCTTTCTCTCTCTCTATTTGGTCATAAACTTCCCATGATTTTAGGAAACTGTTAAAAAAATAACGATTATCTGTCTATATTCAAGGTATTGACAAAAAAATAACGATTTTGCTTTTTATTCCTCGATTTTGATAAAAAAATAACGATTTTTCAACACTTTTCTCTCCTATACGGTTTTTTATAATACCATTTTTATGAAATAAAATCAATCTATTTATTTATGTATTACACAACATACTTACAGATTTCAGTTCTTTACGTTTTTTTTATTACATTTAATATGCAAGCACTGTTTTTTAGGGTATAATATAAGGAAAGATAAAAATCTCACCGTATTAATTTCTTCTACTTTTCAGAATGAAAGGAGCTTTAATGAATAAAAACAACTATATCGTAGAAAATGCTTTAATTTTTTCTGCGGAGGCATACAAAGGTAAAGTCCATAAAATATCAAAAAAACCATACATTGCAGAAATTTGTGAAGTTGTTTCTGTCATGGCTGCAATAGATCCTAGAGATAAGGATCTTATGGCTTCGGCAGCTCTTATAAATATTACCGATAATACAGACGTAACTTACGATGATATAGAAAAAGAATTCGGCACAAGGATCAAAAATATACTGATATCCGCTTCAGCTAAGGATGCCGATTCCATAAGAAAACTTCCGCTTAAGATAAAAATGCTCATACTTGCGGACAAGACTGCTGAGCTTAGATGTCTTACCAGGGAATACAGCACATATAATGAAAGGATCTGGTCGGATCTTCTTGGGGAAGACCCAAAAGTGCTGGCAAAATACTATTACGATCTCAACAATTCATTCTTTGAATTTGAAGAATATGACATATACAGCGAATTTGAAAGACTGGTGGCTCGCTTATTCGTGAGACATCGCTAAACAAAGGAGGGATTAAGATGAGAAAAACTAAGTTATTATCACTGTTTTTAATTTTTGCACTGGCAGTATCTATGCTGGCAGCCTGCGGTCAGCCGCCGGTTCCTGCACCGGATGATACTCCAAACGATACTCCTCCTCAGACCGGCGCGGATCAGCCTCAGCTTCCTGCAGGCCAGGGAGACAGACAGGCAGTTAGCTTTATCGTAAACGGACAGCAGATGGAAGAAGATTACTGCGTGCTCGATACGGAAATACTCACCGTTGCCTACGATGATAAAGTCCTCTATGCGGAAAGGCCTGATTTTGATGACAGAGAAATAGCAACCCTTGAATCCGCGGATCCTTTGGATCTTGATGTAGAAATATATGCAGGGATCCTTGGAGACTACATTTCCGCAGCTGAAAGAGAACTGGCTGATGAGATCAGAGACGATGATGTCCGTCTCCACTCAGAGCAGGCTTCCGATATTGACGTTAACGGAAACAACGCAAAATATTTCACAGTATCCGATGAAGACTCCTGTAGCGAATACTATTTTATCGAATACACAGGCAATGCATCACCTAATGTTAAATATGTAGTATTTAAAGCAAATTACGAAAAAGGATTTACCACAGACTGGAGCCCAAGACTTTATGCAATGGCAAAAACCATTACTTTTAAATAATAAATTTGCCAAAGCTTATTGACATGACACTTGTTAAGTGGTATAAGAAAGAATTAAGAAATAGAGAAAGGAGCAGAACGAATAATGAAATCTGTTACAAGCATCATGACAGTCTTTAGAACATATTTCTTTTACTACTTTTACTTTACATTCAACAAAGTAAGAGCGATTCGTGCTGCAGCAAAACCTTTATTAACAACATAATACCCTTAGTGTAATTATTGTTAAGTGTTTTTTAGCCGCTCAGGATCGTTCCGGGGCGGCTTTTTTAATTAAATCAGGGCAGTTCCGCAATTTAAATGGCGGATAAATGAAGGGAGAAACAAAATGATAGCAGTATTAAAACAGGATACATCAATACAACAGAGAGACAGCCTTATAAACTGGTTCCAGAGCATGGGACTTGAAGTTCATATTTCAGAGGGAGATTACCACACCATCATCGGCCTTATCGGCGACACAAGCAAAGTTGATATAGGACTTCTTGAAAGCTTATCCATTATCGAATCCGTAAAAAGGATCAGCGAACCTTTTAAAAACGCAAACAGAAAATTCCATACAGAAGATTCTATTATAGATGTAAACGGAAACAAGATCGGCGGCGGCCACTTCCAGATCATCGCAGGCCCTTGCTCAGTGGAAAATCACGATCAGATCATAGAGATCGCTCAGAGAGTTAAAGCTTCAGGTGCCACCATCCTCAGAGGCGGAGCTTTCAAACCAAGAACATCTCCTTACGACTTCCAGGGTCTTAAAGCTGACGGTATAGAACTTCTTCTCGAAGCAAAAAAACTCACCGGCATGCCTATAATCTCAGAGATCATGAACATCAAAGACCTGGATCTTTTTGAAGAAGTTGACATCATTCAGGTCGGTGCAAGAAACATGCAGAACTTCGACCTTCTCAAAGAACTGGGAAGGACCAATAAAAACATCCTCATCAAGAGAGGCCTTGCAAACAACCTTAAAGAACTCCTGATGAGTACCGAATACATCATGGCCGGCGGCAATGAGAACGTCATCCTCTGCGAAAGAGGTATCAGGACTTTCGAGACATACACAAGAAACACCCTCGACCTTTCCGCTGTACCTATGCTCCATGAACTTTCACATCTTCCTGTAGTTGTTGACCCAAGCCACGCAACAGGACTTTCAAGACTTGTAGAACCTATGGCGATGGCAGCTGCCGCTGCAGGAGCTGACGGACTTATGATAGAAGTACACAACAATCCTGAAAAAGCCCTTTGCGACGGTGCCCAGTCTCTGACACCGGATCAGTTCGATCGTGTTGCGAAGAAAGTAATGAAAGTTAGGGAGGCTGTGACATTATGATAGTAGGCATCGTTGGTCTTGGCCTCATAGGCGGATCCATGGCAAAAGCCTTTAAAGCGAATTCAGATGCCACGGTATACGGATACGATACAGACCCTTCCACTTCTGCTATAGCAAAAATATACGGAGCCGTGGACGAAGATCTTACTCAGGATAATATGAAAGACTGCGACTGCCTTATAGTCGCCCTCTACCCTGACAGATCCATAGAATACCTTAAAGAAAACGCTCAATATATCAGAAAAGATGCTTACGTCATAGACTGCTGCGGTACAAAGAGAGATATCTGCAAAGCAGGCTTTGCTCTTGCGAAGGAATACGGATTTACTTTTGTGGGAGGTCATCCTATGGCAGGTATCCACCGCTCCGGTTTTAAAAACAGCTCCGAAGATATGTTCAGAGATGCGGGAATGGTCATAGTTCCTCCTGTATACGATGACATACAGCTTCTGGATCGTGTAAAGCATATATTTGCTCCCTGCAGATTTTCAAAGTTTTCTGTAACTACAGCCGAGGAACATGACAAGCTCATTGCTTTCACTTCCCAGATGGCTCATATAGTTTCAAATGCTTTTATAAAAAGTCCTTCCGCTCCGAAACATAACGGGGTATCCGCAGGAAGCTACAAGGATCTCACAAGAGTAGCCTGGCTGAACCCTCAGATGTGGGCCACACTTTTCCTTGATAACAAAGATAATATTTTATTTGAACTGGATTACTTCATCTCATCTCTCAGCGAGTACAGAGAAGCTATAGCTTCAGAAGATTATGACAGTCTGGAAAAGCTTTTAGACGAAGGCCGTATCAGAAAACAGGAGGTGGACGGCTGATGAAAAAAGTAGATGTAAGCACTTCAAGCGGATCATATCAAGTCCTTATAGGCCCCGGCATCCTGGATTCTGCGGGAAGGCTTTACAGAGAACTGGACAAAGCTCCTGCCGGAGGAAAAGCCGCTGTAGTAACGGACGATATAGTAGACGGACTTTATGCCTCAAGGCTTGAAGCTTCTCTTTCCGACGCCGGATATGAGGTGATAAAATATGTTATCCCTAACGGGGAAAGTTCAAAGAATCCGGAACAGCTTTTTAAAATCATCAACTTCCTCGCGGAAAATCATCTCACAGGAAGCGACACAGTGTTTGCTTTGGGCGGCGGCGTTGTGGGAGATATAGCGGGCTTTGCAGCCTCCATATATCTCAGAGGCATAAATCTGGTTCAGATCCCCACAACACTGCTTTCAGCAGTGGATTCCTCCGTAGGAGGAAAGACCGCCGTAGA
>JAFXHN010000086.1 GCA_017536365.1 Bacillota bacterium
ACAGTTAAGATTCGCTATCAGAGAAGGCGGAAGAACAGTAGGATCAGGCGTAGTAACAGGAATCATCGAATAATTTCTGAGAAAGTCAAACACAGATAAAAAACCAAGAGACTGCAGATATCTGCAGTCTCTATTTTTGTGTGGATAAAGAGTATTGTAATATATTCGTTATACTTTTTCAGCGGGGTTATGGTAAAATAAAGGCATATATAATATGCGCAAAATTTGACAAAACAGGAGGTATATTTATGGGAAAAAAGATTAAGAAAGGGCTGGCAATCATTCTGTCGGCGGCACTGGTGCTGACATGCATCCCGGCAATGGCTTTTGCAGAGGTTGCTACGGACAATGATCAGAATGTAATTACAGGGGCGACACATGGGACTTATCCGGTAGAAGTATCCGGAAAGACTTTAACTGTAACGGTGCCTTACGGCTTTACCGGGACTGTAAATGTTGGAAACATTGTTCCTACATGGGACAGTGGAGCAAAAGATGCAACTATAGAATGGGGATCTGGATATTCAACAGTTGCGGCAGGTTCATCTGTTGAGGGAACTGCGAAATACAAAGTAGGTGAAGGAGATACGGTGTATACTTCTTCATATATTGCTAAAGTAGTTGAGAAGGCGAAACAGAATGCTGAAGCTGAAGGAACAATAAATAAAAGCGTGCAGAAGGGTGCAGTGCTTAAATTTGAAGCGCCTGATTTTACCGGCAAATATGACCAGAATGACGGAAACGAACTGGAAAAAGTAGTGATCGCCAATAAAGCCGGAGCAGATAACAGCGGCACTTTTAAAGTGGACGAAACTGAATATTCTTTAGGCAATGATATAGAATTTATTAATTTGGATAAAGTAGAGTATTCCTCAGCAGTATCAGGAGTTAATGAATATGTGATTTCATACTATGAAAGCGGAAACGGAACTGCAGTGGGAACTGTAGACCTCAAAATTACAGTAGAAAATCCTGCAGTACCTAATATCAGCGGGGGAACTTTGACACAGAAAGAAACCGCATCATTCCCTGTAGAACAGGTGAATGCGAAATTTAAAGAGGTTTCCGGAAGTACAGATGGATTTGATAAGATAGTGTTCACAGAACTTCCGGCAGATACAAAGGGGATCCTTTATGAAACTTCAAGCAAAGAAACTGCAGTTGTAAAAGATAAAGAGTATGGCATGGATGCATTTCTTGGGGACGGCATGTTATTTGTTCCGGGTTCATCATACACAGGAACAGCAGAAGTAAAATATTCTGTATATGACGGCTCTGAATGTTACAGCGGAAAAGTAACATTTACAGTTATTTCTTCTGATGTGGCAGATATTACAGCATCTATATCCTCAGATGAAACATACACTATCCCAAGAGCGGATATCAATACAAAAGTAAAAGCAGTATCAGGAAACAGTGCTGTGAATTATGTGGTATTTACAAATGCTTCTTCAGTGACTAAAGGAAATCTGTATTATGACGGATCATCAAAGATCACAAGCAATTCTGCGAAATACTATTATACAGGTTCATCATCAAAGAATTATTTGAGCAAGGTTACTTTTGTCCCTTCGGGAAGTACAGGGACCAGCACTATAAAGTACAGAGCATATGCTGAGAACGGTGAATACTATGATGGAGAAATAGTACTTACAATAAGTGAAGCAAGTACAGAACTTCCGCTCATCACATATAGTGTCAGCCAGGACAAGACTCTGACTTTCAATGTTAACGATTTTAAGACTGCACTTTCCAATCAGACAAGCAAGAGCCTGGATTATGTAAAATTCACTCTCCCTTCCACCAGCAGAGGGGTACTGTATTATGATTATAAATCCTCCTCTGACTATGATTCAAAAGTAGCAGCAAGCACAAAATACTATGCATCAGGAAGCAGTAAAAAGCTTATTTCAGATGTGACCTTTGTACCGAAATCTACTTATCTTGGGAACTTTACTATAAAATATACAGCATACAACAGTTCCGGGACTGAATATAACGGAGAGATAAGGATCAATGTAAGAGATGCGGATTACAGCCTGCCAAATATCACATATGAGACTGCAAAAAATACAAAACTTGATTTTGATGTAGAAGATTTCAAAACAGCTTTAGACAAGAAGAGCAATGAAAATCTGGACTATGTAAAATTTGAACTACCTTCAACTTCTTACGGAACGCTTTATTATGATTATACAAGTTCAAGCAGTTATGATTCAAAAGTAGCAGCAAGCACAAAATATTACAGAACAGGCAGCAGCAAGAAGCTCATAAAAGACGTGACCTTTGTGCCAAAGAGCGGATTTACGGGTAATGTGACCATAAATTACGTTGCATACGATGCAGATGGAGTGGATTATGAAGGAAGCATCGTTATAAAGATCGGTTCCTCAGGAAAACTGGAGGATATCACATATAAGGTAGATAATACAAAAGTCCTTACTCTTTCGGGAACAGACATCAACACTGTATTCAAGAAAGAAGATGGAAGCAGTTTCAGCTATGTGAAATTCACTCTTCCTTCAAGCACATACGGATACCTGTATCATGATTATAAGAGTGCAGAGGAACCGGGTTCTTTTGTTAAATCCAGTGATAAGTATTACAGGACCGGAAACAGTGCAGATCTTGTAGATGAAGTCACCTTTGAACCAAAGCAGGATTATACAGGAACTTTCAGCCTTAAGTACACTGCATACAACAGCGATGAAGCAAGCTACGAAGGCGTGATCAAGATCACTGTTGCAAAAGGGCTTGATGACAGAGAAAAATCTGAATACTTTGTGGATGTTACTCAGGACTACGATTGGGTGGCAGCAAAGATAGATTATCTTTATAAGAACAATATAGTAAAAGGCACCGAAACAACTTCTGCCGGAATGAAGTACAGTCCTGCTGCGAAGATAACAAGAGGGGACTTTATGCTGATGCTTTACAGAGCATTCAACCTAAGCGCAACAGCAACTGACAATTTTTCGGATGTGCCTAAGAACAGCTACTACTATGATGCTATAGGCGCAGCGAAAGCTCTGGGCATTGCGCAGGGAGCTTACGGTAAATTCAACCCAACCGATAGCCTTACAAGAGAAGATGCAATGGTGCTTATATACAGAACTATCCAGGTAACAGGCAGCAAAACTATGCCTACAAACGGAGATATAAGCGGCTTTGTAGATAAGGCGAGGATCTCTGACTATGCTGTTTCTTCAGTAGGCACTTTGGTGAAAGCCGGAGTTATCAATGGTTATGAAGATTCAACATTTAAGCCTAAAGGATATCTGACAAGAGCAGAAATGGCAGTGGTGCTGTATAACGTTGAAATGCTTTAATATTAAAAAATATAACGATATCTCAAATGCCGGCTTTGCCGGTGTTTGAGATGTTTTATTTTTGGAATCTGTATATTCGAATACACATAAAAATAGAATGAGACAGTTAGAAAGGAGAATCGAAATGATCCGCGATGATGTTTTTGTAAAAGTGGAAGACCATATCCCCGAAGTTATCGTAGATTTAAAATATGCAACAGAGGATAATTTTACCGGGAAAGTTATATATGATTTTAAAGATGCTTATTTAAGATACGGCACGGTAAAGAAACTTGTTAAAGTTCAACAGCAGCTTAAAGAACAGGGATACCTTATGAAAATTTGGGATGCCTTCAGACCGGTGGAAGCTCAGTTTAAACTTTGGGAAGTATGCCCGGATGACACCTTTGTAGCTAATCCGGTGACCGGATATTCCTCTCACAGCAGAGGGAACACGGTTGATATAACCATAACGGATATGCAGGGAGGGTATATAGAAATGCCTACTGCTTTTGACGACTTCAGTGAAAAGGCTATGAGGACATATATAGGGATCTCAGAAGAAGCAAAAAACAATTCGATCTTTCTTGAAAAACTAATGGAAAAAGAAGGTTTTATACCATATAAAAACGAATGGTGGCATTTTTCAGATAAAACCGAATACCCGGTAGAAAAAGAGTTCAGACCGTAAAAACCCCTCGACGGGTGGGGCGGCGAGGGGTCCAAAGATGATCGCTGCAGGCCGTATTCTATATTTATGAAAGGAGAAACACAGCCACATAAATGTTAGCTCTGACAAATTAATGCAGGACCTTGCAACGATGTAAATTTTTAACTTATGAGAAGATTATATATTCATAAACGGCATATGTCAATTAAATAGAAAGGTTTAAAATATTAAAAAAACTAATGGAAAAAGTATTGACAAATTTCTATAATAGTATATAATCCTAATTAAGAAAGATTATTAATAAGGAGAGGGGCAGGTATGGCAGTTACAAGAAATACGATACAAAGAGACCTGGTGCTGCAGGCAGTGCTGGATCTGAAAAATCATCCTACTCCTGAAGAGGTTTACGAGCATATTCGTAAACAGCATCCGACTATAAGCAAGGGGACTGTATACAGAAATTTAAATGTACTGGTCGACAAGGGTTTATTGTTGAAAGTGGATGTGCCGGATTCAGCAAACAGAGTGGATCATACTCTGAAGTCCCACTATCATATCAGGTGCAAAACCTGCGGCAAAGTATTTGATATGGATATGCCGGATATGACGGGGGAAATAAAAAGCATGATCCGGGACACAAAAGGATTTGAGATTGAAAAATACGGGCTTTTCTTTACAGGAGTATGTCCGGAGTGTTCAAAAGAAAAAGAGTAAGAAATAGGCATAACAGCTTAAAATTCAAAAGTGAGAGGAGAAATACAATGAAAGATTTAAAAGGAACAAAAACATTAGAAAATTTAATGATCGCTTTTGCAGGAGAATCACAGGCAAGAAATAAGTATACTTATTACGCATCAAAAGCTAAAAAAGAAGGATACGTACAGATTCAGAAGATCTTTGAAGAAACTGCTGCAAATGAAAAAGAACATGCTGAACTTTGGTTCAAATTAGCTCACGGTATCGGTACAACAATGGAAAATCTTCTTGATGCAGCTGAAGGCGAAAACTACGAATGGACAGACATGTATGCTGAAATGGCTAAAACCGCGAGAGAAGAAGGATTCCCTGAGATCGCAGCTCAGATGGACGGCGTTGCAGCTGTTGAAAAAGAGCATGAAGAAAGATACAGAAAGCTGGCTGAAAATATCAGAAGCGGTAAAGTATTTGAAAGAGATGAGCCTGTATTATGGCAGTGCTCAAACTGCGGACATCAGTACGTAGGTAAAAATGCTGTGGAACTTTGCCCGGTATGTGCTCATCCAAAAGCATACTTCCAGATCAAAGCAGAAAATTATTAAAATTTATTGATGTTCATTAACGGCCGGGACCAAGTCCCGGTCTTTTATTTTGCCTGTAACAGTTTTTTACATTTGGGGAAATATTGACTATTTTGTCGTATCATTTATAATTGATTTGACGTATAAAATAGCGCAAGCGGAAAGTATGAGGTGGTAGTTTGTATTGTAAATACTGTGGCAACAAGCTGGATGACAATGCTTTGTTCTGTTCAAACTGCGGAAAGAAGATCGAAGGCAGAGAAACGGAGGAGAAGCCGGCAGAAGAAGTCGTTAACGATCGTGACAGCGTTACGGAGCATAAGGCTGAAGATGAGACGATGTCTGTTCAGAATCAGGAAGAAGAAGCTCCTTCCGAAGAGGTCCTTGAAGAAATATACAAAGGGATCGCAGGAGATGTACAGCCTGAGGGAACGGCTAAGAAGAAATGGCTGCTGCCTGTGATCATAGGTGCTATCATCCTTTTGTTGGTGGCGATCGTTGCCATTGCAGGAGGCGGGGGAGATAAAGCCGAAGAAACAGGAGCAGAAGAACCTGTTGCGGAAGAAGATGATTCCAACTACATGGAAGCATATATGGAATATGTGTCCGCAGACGTATCGGATTATCCAACCGTACGTTTATATTACAGGATAGTTGATCCTATGGATTCAGAGACTATTTCAGAGCTTAAACCTAAGATGTTTACAATAAGAGAATGTGTCCAGGGCGGAGCTTATGTTGAAAGAGAAATAAAGCAGGCTCAGAAACTGGACAACAGTGAAGGGTTATCAATAACTTTGGCTGTAGACAAAAGCGGAAGTATAGGAACTGATGATATGGACAAGATCAAGACTGTAATGAATGAGTTCGTGGGCAGTCTTCAGTATGAAGTGGGAGACCAGACCGAGATCCTGTCTTTTGACACTATAGTTAGGCAGATGTGTACATATACATCCGATGTGACCCTTCTTAGAAACGGGATAAGCAATATGTATCCTGAAGGACAGACCGCGTTTTACGACGCTGTTATGACAGGTATAATCCATGCCGCAAATCAGAAAGGCGCAGGATGCGTAGTGGCATTTACAGACGGATATGACAATCAGAGTATACACACATACGACCAGGTCGTTTCAAGAGCTGTTGAATACGGTGTGCCTGTATATATCATCGGAGTAGGATATGACGTGGAAGAAAGCGAACTTAGATATATAGCAGAAACAAGCGGAGGAAAGTATTGGCATATTGATAACCTTTATGACCTTTCTGAGATCTATACATCGGTATATGAAAAAGAAAAGGATCTTTATGTTATTGAGTATGAATCAGATTCATCCATAGACAAGTATGCTACACGTACTGTGGAAGTAACATTCAAAGGCGAAGGTTTCAAGGGCAGCTGCATCGGAGAATTCACTCCAAATACAGTTACAGACCCTACTGCGTATAAACACAGCGGAAAGTATGAGATCTTTGCGGAAGATGTATCCTGGGAAGAAGCAAGCGCTCGCTGTATAGAAAAGGGCGGACACCTTGCGACTATTACTTCACAGAGTGAAATGGATACGATAGTGAAGCTGGCGGAGGCAAAAGGATATAAATATCTGTGGCTGGGCGGATATACTTCATATGACTATTATGGCAATGTATTCGGCCATTGGATAACCGGAGAAGAGTTTGATTATCAGGCTTGGGGAAACGGAGAACCATCAAGAGTCGATCTTGACGGAACAGAGGAATATTATATAATGCTTTGGTATATACCTTCTTTAGGAGGTTGGAACTGGAACGACCAGCGTAACAGCACTGTTGATGCCGGATTCCACCAAGGAAAAATAGCTTACGTATGTGAATGGGAGTGATGACAGGTGCGAAGTGACCGTCATAAACACAAAAAGAAGTCTAAAGCTCCAAAGGTGATCCTATTTCTTATAGTGATCCTGGGGCTGCTGGGCATGGGCGGATATGCGCTTCAGCATTTTGGAGTCCTTGACGGCCTGCTTTCGGGAGGGCCTCAGGAACAGTCTCAGGAGGAACAGAAAGATCCGGAACAGCCTCAGATGCCGTATGAAGAGCAGAGGGCTGAGGAAATACTGGCGGAAATGTCCTTGGAAGAAAAGGTTTATCAAATGTTTATTATCTCTCCGGAAAGCCTGCTTGTAAATTACGATGCGGTGACGGCTGCAGGTGATATAACAAAGGCGGCTTTAAAAGAGTGTCCTATAGGAGGTCTGCTGTACTCCAAACCGAATTTTCAGTCTAAAGAACAGATCTTGACGATGATAGGCAATACCCAGTCCTATTCTAAACTGGGCCTATTCATCTCTGTAGATGAAGAAGGGGGAAATGTAAGCAGGCTCATGTCTACTTTCAGAGATGTGCAGCTTGAACCGATGTACAGCTATAAGGATCAGGGGGTGGAGACTGCAAGAGCAAATGCCCGTACTTTAGGCAGTTATATTGCCGGATATGGATTTAATTTGGACTTTGCTCCGGTAGCGGACGTGTGGTCCAATCCGGCCAATACAGTTATTGGGACGAGGGCTTACAGTGACGATTATGTGCAGGCCGGAGAACTGGTGGCGGCTGCGGTACAGGGGTTTCATGATGAAGGGATGATATGCACATTAAAGCACTTCCCGGGACATGGAGATACCTCGGAAGACAGTCATTATTCCAGCGCATATGTGAAAAAGACCAAAGAACAGCTTCAGCAGGAAGAATGGGTGCCCTTCAGAGCCGGCATAGAAGCGGGAGCGGATATGGTAATGGTAGGTCATCAAATAGTTCCTGAGATAGAAGAAGCTCCTGCAACTGTATCACATATTATAGTTACGGACATCCTTAGAGGCGAACTTGGATTTGAGGGGGTCGTGATAACCGACAGCTTGAAAATGGCGGCTGTAAACTCAAACTATTCTTCGGGAGATCTGGCGATAAAATGCATAGAAGCGGGATCGGACCTGCTTTTGGATCCTGCGGATTTCAGAAGTGCGGCTAAAGCGGTGATGGATGCGGTAAACGCCGGAACATTAAGCGAAGAACGTATAGATGAAAGTGTGAAACGTATTTTAAAACTCAAAATAGAGTATGGTAGAGTTGAATAAAATGAGCCGAAAAAATTATGGCTAAAGAGAGGGGTTTTGATATAAACTCCTCTTTTTGTTGAAATTTCAATGTTTTTATATGGTGGAAAAGGGAAGCAAAAATGGCAAAATGAAACACACGGATGCGTGGAAATAATTGTGCCTTTAAAAACGTTGAAATACTGCGAAAAAAGTTTTGAAAAATCAGGATTTTCAGTAAAAAAACACTTGCAATAATAAGTGCTGGATAGTATAATGATTAAGCTTGCTTATATTGCGTAGAAGCAGGAAGTTACTGAGCTATCAGAGAATTTCTGCGGAGAATTGTCTCTTCAAGAAAGAGGCGAAGGGGTTCTCCACGCTTTTAAGGTGTGCCAAAAATAATGAAACGCCCGGATAAGTGTATCGAGAACTGCCTCGTACGAGCATAGCGAAAACGTACGAAAATAAACAAGGAGGAAAACAAAAACAAATGGCAACACAGAAAATCAGAATCAGACTGAAAGCTTATGATCACAAAGCGTTAGATCAGTCAGCAGCAAGAATCGTTGAAGCGGCTAAAAAGACAGGAGCAGAAGTTTCCGGTCCTATTCCACTTCCAACAGAAAAACAGGTCGTAACTATCTTAAGAGCGGTACACAAGTACAAGGATTCCAGAGAACAGTTCGAACAGAGAACACACAAAAGACTCATCGACATCCTTAACCCAGGCCCAAAGACAGTTGACGCACTTATGAAGCTTGATTTACCTGCAGGTGTAAACGTAGAGATCAAACTGTAGGACAAGCAGGAAGATACAGGATACTAAGCAAATTGAGATATATATATCCTCTCAACTTAGTATGATTGCGAAAGCAATCCGCTGTAAGAAATCCTTAGTACGATTACGAAAGTAATCCGCTGTAAGAAAACAGGAGGTAAACATGAAAACATTTTTAGGAAAGAAAATTGGAATGACTCAAATCTTTTCCGAAGAAGGAGTAGCTATCCCTGTAACTGTTATCGAAGCAGGTCCAATGACTGTAACACAGATCAAGACTGCTGAAAACGATGGATACAATGCAGTTCAGCTCGGATACGGCGAAGTAAAAGAACACAGACTTACAAATCCACTTAAGGGACATTTTGCTAAATGGCAGGTTCCTGCAAAGAAATATCTCACAGAAGTAAGAGTGGATGACACAGCAGCATTTGAACTCGGTCAGGAATTCACAGTTGCTGATTTAGAAGAAGGCGTAAAAGTTGATGTAACAGGCGTATCAAAAGGTAAAGGTACACAGGGTAACATCAAGAGACACGGACATCACAGAGGTCCTATGACTCACGGTTCAAAACACAAGAGATTACCTGGTGCTCTCGCAGCCGGTACTTATCCTTCAAGAGTATTCAAAGGAAACAAGGCTCCGGGAAGAATGGGTAGAGAAACAACAACAGTTCAGAACCTCGAATTAGTAAAGGTTCTTGCTGAAAGAAACGTAGTCCTCGTTAAAGGTTCAGTTCCTGGACCAAAAGGCGGCCTTTTAAAAGTTAAATACGCTGTAAAAGGTCAGAAATAGTTGAATCGGAAAGGAGGAAATACAGATGGCAACAGTAAAAATGCTCAATATGGCCGGTGAGGCTGTAGGAGAAATCGCGTTAAAAGACGAGATCTTCGGAATTGAAATAAATGAATATGCTGTTCATGAAGTTGTAAAGAACTATCTCGCTAATCAGAGACAGGGCACACAGTCCGCTAAAACAAGAAGCGAAGTAAAAGGCGGAGGACAGAAACCTTACAGACAGAAGGGAACAGGCAGAGCACGTCAGGGAAGCAGAAGAGCTCCTAACCACGTAGGCGGCGGAATCGTATTCGCACCAAAGCCAAGAGATTACAGATACACAATCAACAAGAAGGTTAGAAGACTGGCTATGAAATCAGTATTCACTTCAAAGGTTGTTGAAAACGAAATCATCGTTATCGATGCTATCACATTTGATCAGCCAAAGACAAAAGAAATGGTTAAGATGCTGGCAGCAGTAAATGCTGAAAAGAAAGCACTCATCGTATTACCGGAAGTTGATAAGAATGTTGTTAAATCAGCAGCAAACATTCCTGGAGTACAGACAACAATCGTTACAGCTCTTAACGTTTACGATATGTTAAACCACACAAGCCTTATCCTTACAAAGGATGCGGTAAGCAAAATTGAGGAGGTGTACGTATAAATGTCAACAACAAAAACACCTTATGATGTAATAATCAAGCCTGTCATTTCAGAAAAAAGTATGGATGACACACAGGAAAGAAAATATACTTTCAAAGTTTCAAAAGATGCAAATAAAACACAGGTTAAACAGGCAATCGAAGAAATTTTCGGCGTAGAAGTTGAAAAAGTTAACATTATGAATTGCAGAGGCAAACTTAAGAGAATGGGAAGAACATCAGGCATGACAGCAAGCTCAAAGAAAGCTATCGTTAAGCTTACAGAAAAGAGCAAGGAAATTGAATTCTTCCAGGGACTCTAAGAGAAGGAGGATATTAGAAGATGGGAATCAAGAAATATAAACCAACCACTCCTGGCCAGAGAGGTATGACAGTTTCAACTTTCGAAGAGATCACAACCTCTACACCTGAGAAATCTCTTACAGTGACTCTTAAAAAACACGCAGGCAGAAACTCAAGAGGTAAGATCACAGTAAGACACAGAGGCGGCGGCACAAGAGCTAAATACAGAATCATAGATTTCAAGAGAAATAAAGACGGTATTCCTGGCAAAGTTGCTACAATCGAATACGATCCAAACAGAAGCGCAAACATCGCTCTCATCGTTTATGCTGACGGTGAAAAGAGATACATCATCGCTCCTAACAAATTAACAGTAGGCGATGTTATCATGTCAGGCGAAGGCGCAGATATCAAACCGGGCAACGCACTCCAGCTTAAGAACATCCCAGTTGGTACAGTTATCCATAACATCGAACTTAAACCTGGTAAAGGCGCACAGTTAGTAAGATCTGCCGGCAACTCCGCTCAGCTCATGGCTAAGGAAGATAATTACGCACAGGTAAGACTTCCGTCCGGCGAAGTAAGAAAAGTTAGAATCGAATGCAGAGCAACGATCGGCGAAGTTGGTAACCTCGATCATGAAAACATCAAGATCGGTAAGGCTGGTAGAAAGAGACATATGGGTATCAGACCTACAGTAAGAGGTTCTGTAATGAACCCTAACGATCACCCACACGGTGGTGGTGAAGGTAGAGCACCTATCGGTCGTAAGGGTCCTGTTACTCC
>JAFXHN010000087.1 GCA_017536365.1 Bacillota bacterium
CGCCCATAATTTCAGCTATAAAGTTGAAAATGTAAAAAATGGTGTGAAATTTACAGTTTATTTTAATGGTAATTAATCTTTTAAAACGTAACCTACGTTGCGAACCGTTTTTATGTATTTACCATACCGTCCTAATACTTTTCTGATTTTCTTTATATGACTGTCGACCGTACGATCATTCGTATCGAGCTTATCAGCCCATATTTTGTTTAATAGCATTTCCCTGCTTATTACTTTGTTCTTGTTTTCAACAAAACATTGTAGTATCTCAAATTCAATATATGTTAAAATGACTGCCTCATCTTTCGCAATACACGTTCTATTAGAAAGATCGAGGCATATTTCATTAAAAGTCAATGTTTTGTTATAACTTATTCCCTGACTTCGGTTTATCCACGCATTGACCTTAAGGTAAAATTCCGGCATTGAAAAAGGTTTTATAACATAATCGTCTGCACCAAGTTCATAACCCATTATCCTATCTTTTTCTTGTACCAATGCTGTCAAGAAAATAATAGGCATTCCTGTATTTTTTCTAATCTCTTTACATAAGGAAAACCCATCCATACCAGGAAGTAAAATATCAAGAATAATAAGATCATAATCATTTATAGGATGTGATGCCAACGAAAGATTACCTTCGTGAATGCTGTCTAAAATAAAACCCCCATCGCTTCTATCAATAAAATAATCCTTTATCGCATCACATAAATCATTATTATCTTCAATAAGTAATATCTTTCTTTTCATAATGACCTCTATAGATTTATCACCCTACCAACAAACTCCTTAACACTTTCAAGATCTTCCTCATTGGGCCTGCCCTTGTTGGCAAATTTAAACTCTCCTTTGCAGTGGAACTCCTCCTCTGAAAGTTCTATGCCTGCATCTTTAGTTATCTTTCTTACAGGTTTTTTCATAGATTTCATCATAGCTGAAGTTCCTATGAGAACGATTTTACAGATGTTATCCTTATTATTAACGATAAACTCCTTTACCGAAGCATCCACGTCAAAAGCATAATATGAGCATCCGAGAAAAAGGATATCTGCCTTCTCAGTAAGAGGAACGTCAACGTTTTCAGCCTTTACTCCGGCAGCAGACGCTGCTGCATCCGCAAGCTTCTTAGTATTCCCGGAACGGGTATAATATCTAACCGCTATATTCATTTACTCTACCCCCGTGCTTCCGAATCCGCCTCTGTTTTGCTCGCCTTCCAGATCATCTTCTATGAAATTGATCTTAGGCTGGTTTTCCATTATCCTGAACTGGCAGATACGATCATTGAAATTTACCACGGTATCCCTTGTGGCATAAACCGGCATATGAAACTGATCGTTAGGACCGCAGTATGTATTGTCTATTATTCCTACGGAATTCACCATTATAAGGCCGTAATTCTTAAAAGTAGAGCTTCTCGGCACAACATGAGCCTCGTAGCCTTCCGGAAGCTTCATTGCCACGCCGAGCTTAATTGCATAGTAATCGCCCTTTTTAAGCTCTACAGTTTCCGCAGCTCTCAGATCTATCCAGTCGGATTTGCCGTCGATGTATCGGAGCCTTTCAAGTTCATCGTGAAAATATTTGATCTTAATGTCAGCCATTATTACCTCCTACAAATTTTACCTCATTATAACAAAAAGGGGCGCAAAACGCCCCTCTATCCACAAATAAGCTCTTTAAGATCAACTACGTTCCTTCCTGTAGCGGAAGCAGAGTAGCTGTTCATATTTGTAAATTCATTTATAACTTTTTCAACCTCTTCCATAGTAACGGATGAGATCTTGTTAAGAGTTTCCTCCGGTGTATAGATCTTGCCTAAAAGAAGCTGGCTCTTGCCGTTAGACGCCATCTTGCCCGATACGTTTTCAAGACTGAAAGTATAGCTGCTCTTGAGCTGTTCCTTTGCAGCATTGAATTCATCCTCTGTGATACCTTTATCTTTAAGAAGCTCAAGTTCGTTTCTGATAAGCCTGATGGTTTCAGGAAGCTTTTCCTGACCTACACCGGCATAAATAGTGAAGCAGCCGTCGTTAGTGTAAGAACTGAGATATGAATACACAGAGTATGCCATACCTTTTTCTTCCCTAATGCTTTGGAAAAGCCTTGAGCTCATGCTGCCTCCGAGGATGCCTGATACGATATGTCTTGCATAATGCAGATCATCATCAAGCTTCGCTCCCCTTACACCCATGCATATATGAGCCTGTTCGATATCTCTTTCTTTAAAGATGAATTTAGGCTCGTAAATGTCCGGATATATTACTTTCTTCTGTTCTTTTTTGCTGAGCTGTTTGAAGTGTTTTTCAAAGGTATTCAGGATCTCTTCTTCATCAAAGTTTCCTGTTACCGAAATGAGCACATTTCCCATAGTGTAGTTTTCGTCTACATATTTTCTCAGATCATCAGGTGTGAAGGATGCAAGGATCTCTTTTGTGCCGAGGATCTCAGTTCCGAGAGGATGATCATTGAACAGCGCTTCATAGAATGTATCGCTGACATCATCTTCAGGAGAATCATCGTGCATGTTTATCTCTTCGTAAACAACCTGTTTTTCTCTTTCCATTTCTACTTCATCGTAGCTTGAATGGAAGAAAATATCCAGAAGCACTTCTACAGCTTTTCCGATATTTGAATCTAAAGTCTTAACATAATAGCAGGTAGCCTCTTTGCCTGTGAAAGCATTGATCTGCCCTCCTATCCTGTCTATATCTTCCGCGATCTGCTTAGCGTTTCTTGAAGGTGTCCCCTTAAAAGTCATATGCTCAATAAAATGGGAAATACCGAAGTTTTTCCCATTCTCATTGACTGAACCTGCTTTGACCCAAACACCAACGCAAGTTGATTTTACATATGGTATTTTTTCTAAAACGACCTGAGCGCCGCAGTCCAATTTTACAGTTTTGATCATAAAGTCTCCTATTTGCCAGGCTTTGGAACTAAATCTTTATGTGAAAGATTTATTCTGTTCTGGTTGTCGATTTCCATAACCTTAACTTCGATATGGTCGCCAACTTTAAGAACATCTTCAACCTTAGCAACTCTTTCGTGTGAGATCTTAGAAATATGGAGCAGACCTTCCTTACCCGGAAGAACTTCAACGAATGCACCGAATGCCATTAATCTTGTAACAACACCGTCGTAAACTTCTCCAACTTCTACGTCTTTAACGATTTTATTCACTTCTGCAAGACCTGCATCGCATGTAGCCTTGTCTTTACCTGCAACATATACAGTACCGTCATCCTGGATATCGATCTTAACGCCTGTCTTGTCGATGATGCCGTTGATAACTTTTCCGCCAGGGCCGATAAGTTCTCTGATCTTATCAGGATGTATTTTAATAGTTTCGATCCTTGGAGCATTTTTATTCACTTCAGGACGAGGTTTATCAAGAACTTCCATCATCTTGCCCATGATGAACATTCTGCCTTCTCTAGCCTGAGCGATAGCTGTTTTGAGGATCTCTCTGTCTATACCGTGGATCTTGATATCCATCTGGATAGCTGTGATACCCTTTTCTGTACCTGCAACCTTGAAGTCCATGTCGCCGAGGAAGTCTTCCATTCCCTGAATATCAGATAAGATAGCTACTTTGTCTTCTGATTTGATAAGACCCATAGCGATACCTGCAACAGGAGCTTTGATAGGAACGCCTGCATCCATAAGAGCCAGTGTGCTTCCGCATACTGAAGCCTGTGATGTACTTCCGTTTGATGATAATACTTCAGATACTAATCTGATTGTGTAAGGGAAATCATCTTCTGAAGGAATTACAGGAACGAGAGCTCTTTCAGCAAGAGCGCCGTGACCGATCTCACGTCTTCCAGGGCCTCTCATTGGCTTTGGTTCGCCAACGCTGTATCCAGGGAAGTTATAGTGATGGATATATCTCTTTTCTGTATCTTCTGAAATTCCGTCAAGAGTCTGAGATTCGCTGAGTGTTCCCAGTGTGCAGACTGTCATTACCTGAGTCTGTCCTCTTGTGAATAAACCTGTTCCGTGTGTCTTAGGAAGAACGCCTGTTTCACACCAGATAGGTCTGATCTCTGTTGTTTTTCTGTTGTCAGGACGAACGCCTTCATTGAGGATCCTGTTTCTGACCATTTCTTTTCTCAGTTTATAGAGAACTGCATCTATGTCTTTTTTGCCTTCAGGATACTTTTCAGCAAAGTATTCAAATGTTTCAGCATCTACTTTATCCATGTTTTCAAGTCTTTCAACCTTGTCCGGCGTGTAGATAGCAGCCATCATTTTTTCTGATGCGAATTCTTTAACGTCTGCTTCAAGCTCTTCAGGGATCACATGGATATTAGGAACTTTCTTAACTTTTCCAACTTTTGCTGCGATCTCTTCGATGAAAGCAACGATCTTCTTGATCTCTTCATGAGCGAGCATTATAGCTTCCAGCATATCATCTTCTGAAATTTCCTGAGCGCCTGCTTCTACCATCATGATAGCATCTTTTGTACCTGATACTACGAGGTGAAGTGTGCTCTTTTCTCTCTGTTCGAGAGTTGGGTTAACTATGAATTCATCATCAACTCTTCCGATAAGAACGGAACCTGTAGGTCCTTCAAAAGGAATGTCTGAAATTGAAAGAGCTACTGATGAACCGATCATAGCAACGATTTCTGAAGGGCAGTCGAAATCAGCGCTCATTACTGTAGCAACCACCTGTACATCGTTGTAATATCCTTTAGGGAAAAGCGGTCTGATAGGTCTGTCCATAAGTCTTGAGCTTAAGATAGCCTTTTCTGATGCTTTACCTTCTCTTTTGATAAATCCGCCAGGGATCTTGCCTGCAGCATACATTTTTTCTTCGTATTCACATGTGAGTGGGAAGAAATCGATATCTGCTTTTGGTTCTGCTGATGCTGTAGCTGTGATAAGGCAAACTGTATCGCCGTATCTTACCATAGCTGAACCGTTACATAACTGTGCAACTTTTCCTGTTTCAACTCTGAGGGTCCTTCCCGCAAGTTCTAATTCGAATGTGTTGAAATCTACCATTTTTACCTCCTGCTGTTTCATATAAAAGCCGGATTCTGGCTTGACAATTTAACTCATTACCATGATTTTACATAATAAGCTAAATTTTCAAGCCCGATAACTATCCCGCTTTTATGTTCATAAAGCGGGGTCAAATATAACCCCGCTTTAAATAAACTACGATTATTTTCTAAGACCAAGACGAGCGATAAGGCTTCTGTATCTTTCGATGTCCTTAGATTTTAAATAGTTGAGAAGATTTCTTCTCTGACCTACCATTTTGAGCAGACCTCTTCTTGAATGATGGTCTTTTTTGTGGATCTTAAGATGTTCGTTTAAGTGGTTGATTCTGTTTGTTAAGATAGCAACCTGAACTTCTGGGGAACCTGTGTCACCTTCATGTGTCTGAAACTCAGAAATGATGATAGCTTTTTTTTCTTTTTCCATTGTAATTCTCCTTTTCTATATATTACCGTCTTGCCGAGTAATACGTCGGAGTTGTCGTAAAACGCAGCGAGCGGCTTCATACCGAGTTATTTTACCATATTATAGCTATGGTGTAAAGCCTTTTATGCTTCTTCTTCATGATATTCTCTTGCTGCTTTGCAGTCATTCTGGATCTGCTCAGCAAGGGCATCCACACTTGGGAATTTCATCTCATCTCTAAGCTTTTTGATGAATTCCACCTTTATTTCTCTGCCGTAAATATCGTGGTTGAAATCAAAAATATGTGTTTCTATAACTCTTTTATTATCGCCGATAGTCGGCTTGATACCAACGTTTGTTATACCTTCATACTGTTTGAAATTATAGTTGCATCTTGTGATGTATACTCCGTTTGAAGGTGTTACCATGTTTTCGTCGATCATGATGTTTGATGTAGGGAATCCGATAGTCCTGCCTATCATGTTTCCTCTTACGACTTCACCGCCGATAGAATAATTTCTTCCAAGCATGAGTCTGCATTCATCGACTCTTCCTTCTTTTATAAGCTCTCTGATAAGTGTGCTGCTTACGATCTGACCCTTTACTCTTACGGGATCCATTACGTGAAGGCTGAAGCCTCTTCTTCTGCCCACTTTCATGAGAAGATCTGTATCACCCTGAGCTTTGTAACCGAATCTGTAATTGAATCCACAGTAAAGTTCTTTCATCTTAAGCTTGTCCATAAGGATATTCTGGATGAAGTCCTCAGCTTCCATATGATTTATATTATAATCAAAATCTATGGAAAACAGATAATTGATACCAAGATTTCTGAGCATTTCCACTTTTTCGTCATGATACATAATGTTCTTAACGACCTTTTTACCTGCGATCACATTCTTAGGATGATTGTTGAATGTGAAAACAGCGCTCTTTATTCCTGATATCTTTGCGCTTTTAACGGTCCTTCTGATAAGTTCTTGATGACCCACATGGATGCCGTCAAAATTTCCTAATGCGACTACTGTATCTTTTATGTTTTTTATATCATCTAAGGATCTGAATATTTTCATTATTCCTTCCTCCGTTAGAAATCTCTGAAAAACACCTTGTGAGGCACAAGTTTTTTCGTTTTAGTGTTTATATATGCCATGGCGATAAATTCATCACCGTTATATACTCTGTAGAAATCCGCATCTCTGCTGAAATCTATCTTTATCTCAGAAAGTTTTAGATGACCTCCGTTAACGAACCATTTAGTCTGTTTTGCATCTAAAACAACTTTTCTGTAACCGTTTATAGGGTAGTCTATAGGCACAAAAAGTTCTTCTTTGGGAAGACCTCTTTCAAGATGAGCCTCTATCTCTTCAAAGGTCACAGTGTTTTCTATGGGAAATCTGCCGCTGGCAGTTCTCGCAAGAAAACTCATTGCAGCGCCGCAGCCCAGCTTTTCTCCCATTTCGGTACAAATAGTTCTAACATATGTACCCTTTGAACATTCAACATCAAAGAGGATCTTCTTTCCCTCGATTCGAATGATCTTCAGTTCTTTGATGGTTATCTTTCTGGCTTTGACTTCTACCTCTTCACCGTTTCTGGCATATTCATACAGACGTTTTCCACCTATCCTTACAGCGGAATACATTGGAGGAGTCTGCATGATCTCCCCTTTGTATTCTTCTTCAAAGGCATAGATATCTTTTTCGTCATAAGTTATATCTTCTTTAAGTTCGATCACTTCGCCCCAGATATCTCCTGTATCCGTGGTCATACCAAGCAATAGCTCGCATCTGTATTTTTTAAAATCATTTTCCAGATATTCAGTGATCTTTGTGGCAGCTCCTATACCTATAGGAAGCACACCGACAGCCATAGGATCGAGTGTACCGGTGTGCCCGGTTTTTTTTTCACCAAGTATCCTTCTCAGGACCTTAACAACATCATGAGAAGTCATACCCGTAGGCTTTAATATATTTAAAAATCCATCCATTAACTTCTGCTCTTTCTATTTTCAAAAAGTTTTGATATTTCAGGATATATCGCTTTTTTTACATCTTCTATCCCGCCATTTACGGTGCATCCGGCTGCTTTTGCATGACCTCCGCCTCCGAATTTTGCGGAAAGCTCTCCCACATTAATATCGTACTTAGATCTGAAACCAAGCTTCATAACTCCCGGCGCAGTCTCCTTTGCGAACGCAGACACTTCTACTGTATCTATGTCCCTTAGAAGTTCAACGATACCATCACTGTCCTGAATCTCAGAGCCTGTTCTTTTAAACATATCCTGATCAGCAAAAGCGATGGCAAATCTGTCGTTTTCTCTAAACTCAACAGTCCTTAATATCTCTCCCTGAAGGATATATTTTAATTTTCTTACACTTTGATAAACATTAACACTTATTGTATTCAGGTCTATGCCTTTATCAATAAGTTCTGCCGCTATCCTATGGGTTTCGGATGTGGTGGAAGAATACTGAAACTGTCCTGTATCAGTTACTATGGCCACGTAAAGAGCTTCAGCGGTTTTTGCATCTATGTCCCAGCCTGCAGTTTTAATAAGACGAAATACGATCTCACCTGCCGCAGCCGCATCTCCGTCAACATAGTTGTAGTCCGCATATCCTGCATTTGTCATATGGTGATCTATATTGATGGATACTTTGCCTTTATCATAACAGGCAGCTCTGTTTTCGAACCTTCCTGTATCGCTGCAGTCCACTGCAACTGTCAAATCATATTCTTCAAGAAGATCTTCCTCATTATTTATAAAACTCTCGTACTCAAGAAATTTTATATTGTTCGGAAGTTCCTCTCCCGCATAAACATGAGCAGTCTTGCCCATGCCCTCCATTACTCTGCACAGGGCAGCGGCAGAACCTGCCGCATCCCCGTCGATTATAACATGAGTAAGGAAAAGCAAGCTGTCAGCTCTTTCCATGATCTTAGCGATCTCGCAAAGGGAATTATTCTTCATTTGCATCATCTCCGCTTTTTTTCGCATCTTTGTTCAGATCGTCAATGAGCTTTGAAATATGCATGCCGTATTCCAATGTTGTATCGATTTTAAATGTAAGCTCAGGGACGTGTCTGATTTTAACTGCTTTGCCGATGTTGTTACGAATGAAGCCTGCTGCTCTTTTTAAAGCCGCAACTGTGGCCTTCTTTTCTTCATCTGTTCCCATGATGGAAAGGTATACCGTAGCATAACTGCCGTCAGATGTTACATCAACAGCGGTCACGCTGGTTATAGGACTGATATCCGGATCTTTAAGATCTCCTCTCAGCATCATGTTGCTTATGATTTTACGGATCTCTTCGCCGAGACGTCCGCTTCTGTAGTTTTTCTGCATTATCTGAAATCCTGCTTTCTTTCTATCTCTTCCATAGCAAATGCTTCGATAATGTCTCCTTCTTTGATATCGTTATAACTTTCGATACCGATACCGCACTCATAACCCTGTGATACTTCTTTAGCATCATCCTTGAATCTCTTAAGTGAGGATATCTTTCCTTCATGAATAACGATACCGTCTCTTACAAGTCTTATCTGTGCATTTCTCTGTACTTTACCGTCAAGAACATAAGCACCGCCGATGGTTCCCACGCCCGGCACTTTGAAAGTAGCTCTTATCTCTATTCTGCCGAGAACCACTTCTCTGTATTCAGGATCCAGCATACCTATCATAGCAGCCTTGATATCCGCGATAGCTTCGTAAATGATCCTGTAAGTGTGAATCTCGATGCCTTCTCTTTCAGCCATGCTGATAATGTTTGCAGGAGGTCTTACGTTAAATCCGATTATGATAGCGTTTGATGCTGTAGCAAGGAGAATATCGGATTCTGTAACTGTACCTACACCTGAATATACGACTTTGACCTGAACTTCTTCATTTGAAAGCTTTGTAAGTGATTCTGTGACCGCGCCAACAGACCCCATTACGTCAGCTTTAACGATGATATTGAGTTCTTTTGTGTCACCCTTCTGAATCTGGTTGAACAGATCTTCAAGAGAAACTCTTGTCTTTTCCTTGATAGTTTCTTCTCTAAGCTTGTTAAGTCTGTTTGTTGCAATAGTCTTAGCAGCTTTTTCGTCTCTAACTACATCTACTGAATCCCCTGCTTCAGGAACATCCTGAAGACCAAGGATCTCAACTGCTGTTGAAGGACCGGCTTTCTTAATAGCTTCGCCCTTCCAGTTTGTCATAGCTCTTACTCTTCCGCTGCATACTCCGGCAACGATAGGCTGACCAATCTGAAGAGTACCGTTCTGTACGATAACTGTCGCTACAGGTCCCTTAGCCTTGTCAAGTCTTGCTTCAACTACTGTACCTTTTGCCACTCTGTCCGGATTTGCTTTAAGTTCAAGCATATCTGCCTGGAGGAGTACCATTTCAAGAAGATTATCGATACCTATTTTTGATTTAGCTGAAACAGGAACACTGATAGTTTCTCCGCCGTAATCTTCAACGAGGATCTCATGCATCATAAGGTCCTGCTTAACCTTTTCAACGTTTGCATCCGGTTTATCTATTTTATTGATAGCAACAATGATAGGAACGCCTGCTGCTTTAGCATGGCTGATAGCTTCTATAGTCTGTGGTTTTACACTGTCGTCGGCAGCAACTACCAGAATAGCGATGTCAGTTACCTGAGCACCTCTGGCTCTCATAGCTGTGAAAGCTTCGTGGCCCGGTGTATCGAGACATACGATCTTCTGACCGTTTGAATATACTTCTGAAGCACCGATGTGCTGTGTGATACCGCCGGCTTCATTTGCAGTGATATTTGTACTTCTGATAGCATCGAGAAGTGATGTTTTACCATGGTCAACGTGACCCATAACTGCAATGATAGGTGATCTTGGCTGAAGTTCATCTGCTCTGTCTTCTCTTGTATCGATACCTTCTTCAACAACTTCTTCTTCGATGTTTCCGATAGTAACTTCTACACCAAGTTCATCTGCTAATAGAAGAACTGCATCTTCATCGATGTTCTGGTTGATAGTAGCCATGATGCCCATACCCATGAGCTTCATGATGATCTCAGAAGTTGAACGGTCTACTTCTTCAGCAAAGCCTTTAACTGTGATAGGAACGTTGATAACGATCTGAGTTGGATCGAATTCTTCTTCTTCAACTTTTTCTGCCTTATGCTTCTTCTGAGGCTTTTTGTGCTGAGGCTGAGAAAGATCTCTTAATCCGTTCTTTCCGCCAAATGCAGGTTTGCCATGACCCTTCTGTCTGTTTCTATCCTTATCTTTTTCCTTTTCTTTTTCCTTTTCACGTTCTTTAGCTCTGTCTGAACCTGGTTTTTTAAGCATAGGTTCTTCTATAGATTTTGAACGTGACTGCTGCTGACGCTGCTGAGGCGGTCTCTTGTTATACTGTTCGTCTCCGCTTTCAAACTTAGGACCTCTTGGACCTCCCTGACCTTTTGGAGGTCTCTGACCGTCAAACTTTCTTTCTCCGTCTCTTGGCGGTCTCTGACCATCTCTTTGAGGTCTTTGACCGTCGAACTGTCTCTGACCATCTCTCTGAGGTCTCTGACCATCGAACTTTCTTTCTCCGTCTCTTGGCGGTCTCTGACCATCTCTCTGAGGTCTCTGTCCATCGAACTGTCTTTGACCGTCTCTTGCAGGTCTCTGACCGTCAAACTTTCTTTCGCCGTCTCTTGCAGGTCTCTGGCCGTCAAACTTTCTTTCGCCGTCTCTTGCAGGTCTTTGACCGTCAAACTGTCTCTGACCGTCTCTCTGAGGTCTGGCATCAGGTCTTTCTGGCTTCTGCGGTTTGCTTTCCGCTTTTACTTCTGTTTTTATATCTTTTGAAAATTTATTTCTTATGATTCTTTCCTGTTCATCTGTCAGCACGCTCATGTGGCTCTTGATTTCCTGATTTGAGTTCTTAAGCTCATCCATCACATCTTTACTGCTGACTGATAATTCTTTTGCTAATTCGTGTGCTCTATATTTGGACAAATCCAACACCTCCCGGTTACTTTCTCATAATTTCGATCTCCTTTGCTATCGCCTGTGCAAAATTTTTGTCGGTTATCCCGAATATATTTCTGCCTTCTATTCCGGTCATTTCCGCCATTTCTTCACTGCTTTCCATAATATACATTGGGATCCCGGCGTTTTCTGTCAATCCTCGGAATCGTTTTAATGTTTTTTCCGAAGCATCTTTGGTAATCAATATGAGTTTTATCTTTTTTATCTTTATTAAATTAATGCACGTATCATACCCTGATACAAGATTTCTGGATCGGACTGCAAATCCTAAATATGACTTAAGCTTATTATTCATATTTGTCAAACTCCCGAGCAAGCTCATCAAGACGTTCTTCGGAAACCTGAACTTCAAGATTTCTGCTTATTGCTTTTCTTTTCCTTGCAGTATTGAAACACTCCTTTGACTGACAAAGGTAAGCTCCTCTGCCCTGAGCCTTCCCGGTAAAATCCAGAATGATATCGCCTTCATTTTCTTTATCAGCCACTATTCTGATCAATTCTTTTTTTGGTTTTGATTCCATACAGCCGATACATCTTCTCATAGGTACTTTTCTTGTTTTCATGAAAAACACTCCTATAGGATCTTACTCTTCCTGTACTTCCTCTTCGTCGTAGTAGTAATCCTCATCATCGTAATCGTAATCTTCTTCGTAATAGAGGCTGTCTTCAAACTTGCTGTGGCTCTTGATATCGATCTTCCAGCCTGTAAGTCTTGCTGCAAGTCTTACATTCTGACCTTCTTTACCTATAGCCAGTGAAAGCTGATGGTCAGGAACTACCGCAACAGCCATCTTTTCTTCTTCATAAATGATGACCTGTTCTGTTTTTGCAGGGCTGAGAGCACTGCTGATAAGAACTTCCGGATCTTCATCCCAAAGGATGATATCGATCTTTTCTCCAAAGATCTCGTCTACAACGGCCTGTACTCTGCTTCCTCTTGTTCCGACACAGGCACCGACTGCGTCAACGTTATCGTTAGCTGTGTAAACAGCCATCTTTGTTCTTGAACCCGCTTCTCTTGAAATACTCTTGATCTCTACTATGCCGTCATATATTTCAGGCACTTCAAGTTCGAAAAGTCTTTTAACAAATCCTGGATGTGAACGTGAAAGGAATATCTGAGGACCCTTTGTTGTATTTCTAACGTCCATGATATATACCTTGATCCTTGAATTTACAGTGTACTTCTCGCCTTCCACCTGTTCGGTATAAGCGAGGATACCTTCGGTTTTACCCAGGTTGACATATACTGTATCGTTGCTTACTCTTTGAACCACGCCTACCGCTATCTCGCTTACCTTGTTGATATAATCGCTGTAGACCAGATCTCTTTCTGCCTCTCTTATCTTTTGAACAACGACCTGCTTAGCTGTCTGTGCCGCTATCCTGCCGAAGTCTCTTGGTTTTACAACAGTTTCCACGATGTCGCCGGCTTCATATTTTTCATCTATTTCTTTAGCATCTTCGATGTGGATCTCTGAGGTTTCACTTTCTATCTCATCCAGTGTTTCCACAACAGTTCTGCGCATATATACACTTATATCTCCTGTTTCACGGTTGATATCAACTCTTACGTTGTTGCTTGAGCCGTAGTGCTTTTTATATGCAGATGAAAGCGCAGCTTCGATCGCATCAAGAAGAACTTCTTTTGATATTTCTTTCTCTTTCACAAGCTCATCGATCGCGTTCATGAATTCTCTGTTCACTTTTTTTAATAACCTCCTTTTAATTTTGTTATGAATTTATACTAAAAAACTACTGCTAGTCTTACTGAAGATGCCAGTTCTCTCGGGATCCTCATTTCATTGCCCGCTTCGTCGGAAATCACTATTTCTTCGTTTTCCAGGCCCTGAAGGATACCGCTGTATTGTTTAAAGCCGTCAATAGCTTTGTACAATGTAATATCGATTATCTGACCTTTGTATTTAACGTAATCAGAATCTTTGATAAGAGGCCTGTCTAATCCCGGAGATGATACTTCCAGGTAGTAGTTTTTTTCTATAGGATCCAGTTCGTCAAGTCTTTTTCCTATAAATCCGCTTATCTTTTCGCAATCTTCAATGGAAATACTGCCCTCATTTTTGTCTACATATATCCTAAGATACCAGTCTTTGCCTTCCTTTACATATTCGGTCATAAACAGTTCATAA
>JAFXHN010000088.1 GCA_017536365.1 Bacillota bacterium
GCTTTCTCATAAGGCATCGGGTGCTCCACGATCTTAATGGGATACTTAAGCTTCACATGCTCGCGTTCATAACAGGCGATCTTAATACCAAGACACCGCTTCCAGTCGGAACCGCTGTCCAAGTAACTAATTTGTTTGCCAAAGGTCTCCTTCATATAGTTATCTGAAGCTCCATTTTTGTAGGCTTCGATTGCCTCACAAACGATATGATACCGTTCCATTTCCTTAGCAAACGAATTGTCACCTTCTTCACCATCACGGTATCTGCTGCGATCCGGCTTGCGAATATTATCCGGGGTCAAATATTCCCGGTTCCATTCCATAACCAGTTCATAAACATCACGGCCGCCGAATTTGCCATAACCCTCATAATCTGTTTCCTTATAAGGCTCACCAAAGGGATTCAGCAAATAAACAGTATCCGGCAAGTCGCCAAAAGGCATACAACAAGGAATGCTTTTCTTTGTATCACTGGTACACCAGCTAAATGATCCCATAATTTTACCTCCTGAAAATTAAATTCGTCTTAACGATCCATCGTCAAAGTTTTGCTATCTTTAGAGATTGAATTAGCTTCCGCTCTTGCAGAAGCATTCTCGACCAAGTCGCTAAGAGATGCCTTTTCAATATCCTGCTCCTGCATGATCTCCTCCACCGTTTCAATGAAAAGGTCGAAGTTATCTATGGCTTCCAACAGATTTTCCTCCAGGGTAATGTCAACAGGATATTCATTATCCTGCTCGTCAAATACACGAAGCTCTACCCAGTTGTTTAAGGACCACTGCAGCCGGCCGGAATCATCAAGTTTTTCCAGAGTCTTGTCGGATTTAATAACATTCCGGACGGACTTGTCATCGAAAGGAGAACTATTTCTGCGATAATAATCCAAAAGGACATCTTCGCAGTCCCGGTCCAAAACAGAAACAGATACATCACCCTGCACTTCAATGGAACAAGTAAAACCTTCATACCAAAAAGAAGCTATCTGTCCGGATTCGTACCAAAAACAATGCAGGTGGTCCTTATCATGAAGGTCCTTCTCAGATAAAGAAAGTTCACCACCGCATTCAATTGCAGAAGCCTGAAGCTCTGCTATCTTATTTTTTAAAACCGTAGATTTACCCATATTGCCTCCAAATAATATAAATTTACCGCTCAGTATTTATAGCGTTCTCTTTCTGAACTACATGTTCTACAGATGACATAGCTTTTGCTTCAGCGTCCTGGATAATATTGTCAAGAGATGTTTTATGAGTGAAACTGTCCTGGCCGCTGAAAACCTTTTGGCTGCGCCAGTTCTCCATATGAAAGTCCCTCATTGCATCTTCCCTGGAGATCTCTTTAACAGAGCAAACAGTATCAAATAAACGATCATACATGATATCGCCAATGAATGCTTCTGCTTCTTTACAGGTAGGCTGATAATATCCCACCATACAGAAATCATGCTCAGCAGGCTTCAGCCATGGCGTTGACTTCAAAAGTGCTTCACTGCGGGTCCAGGTCACTTTATAAAAGTGCTTCTTTCTATAAATTCTTTTTAAGGGATTTTCAGACATGATAATACGCGTCCTTTCATCTGCACAGCACATTAGCGTTCCGTTTCAAAAGATTTCACCTGCGGGTTGTCTGGACTTTCCGTTTTTCTCACAACTTCAGATGCAGATTGGATCTGAGAATCCAGAGATGAACGACGGGAATGCATAGATTCTAAAAATGCGTCGTCTTTTACGATATCAAGGGGAAGACTGTATTTGTTTTTGAGGAAATGAGCGATATTCTGTGCGTATTTCCAAGTTGTTTCGTCCGGTGTCCCGTCGGAGTAAGTCTCACAGAAGCACAAAACGCTATCTCCGTA
>JAFXHN010000089.1 GCA_017536365.1 Bacillota bacterium
CGCCATTGCGCCGGGATATATTGAAACAGACATGACAAAGGATATGGAAACTTCGGATCCGCTGGTTTCATCAATACCTATGAAGAGACCGGGAAGACCTGAAGATGTAGCGGCGGCGGCGGCATTCCTTGCATCCTCAGCGGCAGATTATATCACCGGTGAAGTTATCCGTGTAGACGGAGGTCTGGCTATTTAGGAGGGTAGAATGAGAAGAGTAGTTGTAACAGGAATGGGGATCGTTAGCCCCGTAGGCAACGATGTAAATGAATTCTGGGATAATCTTATTGACGGGAAAAACGGTATCGGACCAATAACAACATTTGATACTGAGAATTATAAAGCTAAGCTTGCGGCGGAAGTCAAGGACTTTAACCCAAGAGATTATATGGACAGATCCGATATGCTCAGATCTGACAGATATGTGCATCTTGGCTATGCTGCAGCTTGTCAGGCCATGGAAGAAAGCGGGATCGAAGGAAGTGTAGAACCAGAGAAAATGGGCGTGTATTTCGGCACAGGAATAGGCGGCATACAGACCTTTGAAAAGGAAGAGAGAAACCTTATGGAAAAAGGACCAAGAAAGGTATCGCCGTTCTTTATTCCAATGCTTATTGCAAATATGGCATCAGGAATGATAGCTATCAAGTTTAACTGTAAAGGAGCAGCTATGCCGTCAGTAACTGCATGTGCTTCAGGAGCAAATGCAATAGGAGAAGCTGTAAGAGCCATCAGACATGGCTATCTCGATGCGGCTGTAGCCGGCGGATCTGAAGCTGCCATTTCAGAAGTAGGTATGGCGGGATTTATCAATATGCAGGCTCTTTCGGTAGTGGAGGATCCTAATGAAGCTTCGCTGCCTTTCGATAAAAGAAGAGGCGGTTTTGTTATGGGGGAAGGAGGAGCAGCTCTTATCTTAGAAGAATATGAGCATGCTGTAGAAAGAGGCGCAAAAATATATGCAGAGATATGTGGATACGGCTCGACCTGCGATGCTTATCATATCACAGCACCCAGAGAAGATGCTGAACAGAGCTCAAGAGCGATAAAAGATGCTTTGGCAGAAGCGGGATATCAGGGAGAAGGCAGAGTATATGTTAATGCTCATGGAACAGGAACACACCTTAATGATATTTCCGAAACCTTGGCAGTAAAGAAGGCTTTTGGAGAAGAAAAGGCTAAGTCAGATGTAGTGATCAGTTCAACAAAATCTATGACTGGGCATCTTTTAGGAGCGGCCGGTGCAGCGGAAGCAATAGTATGTATAAAGGTTCTGAATGAGGGCATGGTGCCTCCTACTATAAATCTAAATGAGCCTGATCCTGAATGCGATCTCAACTATACACCTTGTAAAGCGGCGAAAGACAGCATAGACCTGGCAGTTTCAAATTCTTTGGGATTTGGAGGGCACAATGCATGTCTGGCTTTCAGGAGGATTTAAGATGGATGAAAAAGACATTAGAAAATATGCAAGCCTGATGCACGAACTGGATCTTACCGGTTTAGAGGTGGACGGCAGCGGCAGTGTTATCAGGATCGAAAGAGCTTCCGGTGGAAGAAAGAACGTAAGCATCGGTATCCCGGCTGAAAAAGAAGCTGAAGCTGAAGCCCCTGTATCTTCGGATGATACTGAAGTCAGATCTCCTCTGATCGGGGTTTTCTATACAGCACCTTCTGAGGAGGCAGAACCTTTTGTAAAGGTCGGTCAAAACGTAAAAAAAGGCGATGTTCTCTGCGTGATAGAATCCATGAAGCTTATGAATGAGATCCTTTCAGAATATGAAGGGGTCATAACTGAAATATGCGCAGACAATAAAGCTGTGGTGGATTACGGACATCCGCTTTTCAAAATAAGGGAGAAAAATAATGGATAAGAGAGAGATAATGGATATCCTTCCTCATAGAAACAGTATGCTTCTTTTGGATGAAGCAGAAGAAAAAGAAGGAACTGCTTACGGAAAACTTAAAATTAAAGGAGAGGAATGGTTCCTTGACGGACATTTCCCCGGCAATCCTGTAGTTCCGGGAGTTATCCTTTGCGAGATACTTGCACAGTCTGTATGCGTACTGATGAAAGATAAGATCAAGGAAAATCCTAATTCCGTGCCTATGTTTACAGGTATGAACAAGGTGAGATTCACTAAACCTGTAAGACCGGGAGACTTGTTTGAAACAGAATGCAGGATAACAAGAGCGAAGCATCCTTTCTATTTTGCAGAGGGAAAGGGCAGCGTTGGAGAAGATGTTTGTGTTAAAGCAGAGTTTTCCTTTACTCTGGCGGAGGAATAGCTGATGTTTTCAAAAATACTGGTAGCAAACAGAGGAGAGATAGCTGTAAGGATCATAAGAGCCTGTAAAGAAATGGGGATATCATCTGTGGCGGTGTATTCTGAGGCAGATGCAGAAAGCCTTCATGTTGCTATGGCAGATGAAAGCTACTGCATAGGAAAAGCTGATGCTGCCGACAGTTATCTGAATCATGACAGGATCATAAGTGCAGCACTGGTTTCCGGGGCTCAGGCTATCCATCCGGGTTACGGTTTTCTGTCAGAAAATCCGGATTTTGCGGAAGCCTGCACTAGAAACGACATTGTATTTATCGGTCCCTCTTCTGAAAATATGAGGAAGCTGGGAGACAAGGAAACTGTAAAGTCCGTTATGGAGGAGCAGGGGCTTGAAGTCATACCCGGCACAGGCATCCTTAAGTCTTCTAAGGAAGCAGAAAAGAAAGCAGAAAAACTCGGATATCCTGTAATGCTGAAGGCAAGAGCCGGAGGCGGAGGCAGAGGGATAAGGCTTATTAGAAACAGCTCTGAAATGAAGGATGGATTCACAGCCGCATCTGCAGAGGCAAAGGCAGCCTTCGGTGACGGCGGAGTATATATGGAGAAGTATATAAATCCTGCAAAACACATCGAACTTCAGATATTGGCAGATGAATTCGGGAACGTGGTCTGCCTGGGAGAAAGGGACTGCTCCATACAGATAAGAAACAAAAAAATCATCGAAGAATCTCCATCTCCTACAATAGACAAGGATCAGAGAGAAGCATTGATGAAAAAGGCTGCTGATGCTGTAAAGGGTATCGGCTATATAGGAGCTGGAACTCTTGAATTTCTTGCGGATGAAAAAGGCGGCGCCTACTTTATGGAAATGAATATAAGGCTTCAGGTGGAACATACCGTTACTGAAGCTTTGACCGGGATAGATCTGGTGAAGTGGCAGATACGAATAGCCGCAG
>JAFXHN010000090.1 GCA_017536365.1 Bacillota bacterium
CTAACTTTTTTACCTCTTTTTCGTTTAGATCTCCAAATATCTTTTCTAAAAATCCCATTTTTTTCTCCATTATTTTAAGGGCAGACAACAGTCCGCCCTCTTATTATCTCAAACCAAACAAATCTGCACCGCATGTATGGAATGCATAAAGATGTACCAACACAACAACAAATATCAGCACAAGGATCTTTATCCAATTATTACTGCGGTCCTGCCTTTTTCTCCCCTGTTCATCATATTCAACTCTTCTTTTTTTCGGAGCCTTTTCCTGCTTAAACTGCGGAAGGGGATCCAGTTCCTCTACAGACTCAACTGTATCGTTTTCGATTTCATATTCCTGGTATACGTTTTTCATAGTTTTCCCTCACAAAATAATTCTTTCGGCTGCACTTCTATTTCGTTAAAGTTTTTTCTTCAACAAATGCCTTATAAATAGCCTTGATGGCGGTTTCAAAGTCAGCCTCTTCTACCCCTACGATAATATTCATTTCGCTTGATCCCTGGTCTATCATCCTGATATTGACACCGGCCTGATATAAAGCTGTAAACAGTGTTGCGGAAACCCCCTGTCTTTTTATCATTCCGTGACCAACGGTTGCGATCAATGCCAGATTTGAATGCACTTCAAGAGTATCCGGACTCATTTTCTTCTGAATATCTTCAAGAAGATCTCCCAAGATACCTTCGAGCCTCTGACTGGAGATCACGACGGATACAGTATCTATTCCTGACGGAAGATGTTCGAAAGAGATATTGTAATTCTCCAGTACAGAAAGAAGTCTCTTTACGTAGCCAACTTCTGAATTCATGTTATCCTTGTATATGGCTATTACTGTAAATCCTTTTCTTCCGGAGATACCTGTTATGATCTCGTCTGTTCCTTCCGAACTGTCTTCTCCCACTATCACGGTTCCCGGATGCTCAGGCTGATTTGTATTCCTGATATTGATAGGGATATTTGCTCCTTTTACAGGGAAGATAGCTTCATCGTGAAGAACAGATGCTCCCATATATGAAAGCTCTCTAAGCTCTTTATATGTAACTCTTGATATAGGTTTTGCGTTTTCTACGATCCTTGGATCCGCCATCAGGAATCCCGAAACGTCTGTCCAGTTTTCATAAACTTCTGCATCTACCGCTCTCGCAACGAGGGCTCCTGTTATATCCGAACCGCCTCTTGAGAAAGTCTTGATGCTTCCGTCAGGTTTGGCACCGTAGAATCCCGGCAGCACAGCTCTTTCGTGCTTAGCAAGTTCTTTAGTCAAAGCTTCGTTTGTTTCCTCCGGCATAAACTTGCCGTTTGCATCGAAGAATATGCAATCTTTAGGATCTACAAAATCAAAACCAAAGAAATTTGCTGCGAGCACTGCACTCAGATATTCCCCTCTGCTGGCAATATAGTCATTGCTGGCACCGTTCATAAGATTTTCTCTTATCTCTATGAAATAAGGATCGATATCAAGGTCAAGACCAAGGTTCATTATCATGATCTTGAATCTGTCCCATATTACCTGAAATACCTGATGGAAAGGCACATTGTGCTCTATGTGAGTCTTGCAGAGATACAGCAGGTCTGTGAGCTTGCTGTCCTCAGCAAATCTTTTTCCCGGAGCGGATACTACTATATATCTTCTTTCCGGATCTGACATTATTATATCTCTTACTTTTGTCATCTGTATGGCATCCGCCACAGATGAACCACCAAATTTTGCTACTTTTACGCCCATAATAATACTTCTCTCCTTGAACTTTTATTATATATGGATTCCTGATCATAAGCAAGGATTTACTTAAACTTCTCCGCTGCTTTCCTAAGGATGTCAGTCTTATCCGTCTTTTCCCATGGGACATCTATATCGGTCCTTCCCATATGACCATAAGCAGCCACCTGCCTGTATATCGGTCTTCTGAGATCCAATGCCTTGATTATTCCCTTCGGGGTAAAGTCGAACTGTTCCGCTGCGATCTGTGCTATGTCTTCATCAGCAATTATACCTGTTCCAAAGGTCTCTACCATTACAGATACAGGCTCTGCCACTCCGATAGCATATGCAAGCTGGATCTCGCACTTCTCTGCAAGGCCTGCCGCCACTATATTCTTAGCTGCATATCTTGCTGCATAGGCTGCACTTCTGTCCACCTTCGTTGGATCTTTTCCTGAAAATGCGCCGCCGCCGTGTCTTGCATATCCGCCGTAAGTGTCTACGATTATCTTTCTTCCTGTCAGGCCGGAATCTCCTTTAGGGCCCCCTGTAACAAATCTTCCTGTCGGATTTACAAAATACTTTGTTTCATCGTCAAGAAGCTCTGCAGGCACTACCGCTTTTATTACATATTCTATGATATCTTTTCTTATCTGTTCTTGTTCAACATCTTCGTCATGCTGTGTTGAAATAAGGACTGTATCCACTCTCTTAGGCTTATCTCCTTCGTATTCAACAGTTACCTGTGTCTTGCCGTCCGGTCTGAGGTATGTGAGAACGCCCTCTTTTCTTACCTGAGTGAGCCTTCTTGCCAGCTTGTGAGCAAGAGAAATAGGCATAGGCATAAGCTCTTCCGTCTCATTGCAGGCATAACCGAACATAAGTCCCTGGTCTCCCGCGCCGTCTCTGTCCACTCCCATAGCAATGTCTCCGGACTGTTCATCTATTGAAGTGATAACCGCACAGTTTTCTGCATCGAAGCCATACTTTCCTCTTGTATATCCGATATCTGTTATTACATTCCTTATGAGTTTAGGTATATCTATATAACAATTAGTGGTTATTTCTCCCACCACCAGCACAAGGCCTGTGGTAAAAGTGGTTTCGGCAACCACTCTGCCCATTGGATCTTGCTCCATGATCGCATCAAGGATAGCATCTGATATCTGGTCACATATTTTATCCGGATGTCCTTCGGTAACGGATTCGGATGTAAATAATCTCTTCATATTTTCCCTCCAAAAACAATAAAAACTCTTCTATCAGAAGAAGAGGCTGCTGACTTTTGTTTTTTTCCTCATCTTCCAGAATACTCTGCAGGAATTAGCACCTTAAATCCTATGTTCAGGTTGCCGGGCTTCACAGGGCCTGTCCCTCAGCCTCTCTTGATAAGGTTTTTTGATGGCAGTATTGTATAGCTTTCGCGCTGTATTGTCAATATTTTTTTGAAAACACATATATAAACAGCCTATTTCTCAATAATATTCCGTCATAAGCGCCGAACAGTTGAAAAAATCTTCCTTCGATTATAAAATAAGCATATCATTATTTACTTTATCAGAGGTGTGATATGCGCAAAGTCTTAGGTTGTATAAAAAGAGCACAGGAAGAATTCGATATGATACAGGACGGAGATGTTGTGGGTGTGGGAGTATCCGGCGGAAAAGACAGCATGGTGCTCCTTTATGCGTTATATTTATATAAACACTTCAGCCCTGTTTCTTATGAGCTTAAAGCTTTAACGGTGGATATGGGCTTTGAAGGTTTTGATATCCACAGCATCGAAACTTTCTGCAGATCTCGGAACATAGATTTTATACACGCCAAAACAGAAATGGGAAAGCTTATCTTTGAGGAAAAGAAAGAAAATAATCCCTGCAGCCTTTGCTCCAGGATGAGAAGGGGCCTGCTTAATAGGCTTTGCGATGAAAACGGTATAACAAAACTGGCTTTGGGGCATCACGGCGACGATCTTATAGGATCCTTTTTTATGAGTATGATGTTTGAAAGCCGTCTCAATTCTTTTAAGCCTGTCACTGTCTTCGAACGAGCAGAAGTGATCCAGATAAGACCACTTATATATGCAGAAGAAAGAGACATTTATGAAGCAGCGGAAAAGCATTCGATCCCTGCTGTCACCAACCCCTGCCCTGCATCGGGACACACCCAAAGAGAAGCAGTAAAAGAACTGACCGAGGTTATGGAAAAAACCACCGGACAGCCTAGAAGCCATATCATAAATGCCCTGTGCAGATCATATTTGATAAAATAATTCGCCCGTATTATGTAAACCGAGTCTCGAGGTTTGTTCGGAACATTTTTCAACAGGATAAAATCACGATTTTTAAACGTTTTTGCGTTCATTGTCATATTTCTGTAATCTTTCCCCATATTTATCCCCTGATTTGTGTGGATTAATAATAAAGGCAAAAACGTTGGAATTTCAAGGTTTCTTTCTGAGAGCAAAAAATGTTTTCCACAAGTTATCCACAGTTCAGAAAGGTTTTTTGTTTGTATTATATAAAACCTTGTGAAAAACTTTATATTACAGCCTTATTCAGACAAAATGACCGAAACTTCCTCTTTTTTTAACTTTCCAATCTCTAAGAAATGTTCCTTCATAGAACACACTATTATGTCCGCGATAATATCCTGATAGCTTTCTTCCATTAGTTTTTTTGACTCTTCTCGATTGGACAAAAAACCGCATTCCACCAGCACTAAAGGACAAGTGTTGTTTTTCATTATAATTATATCATCTTTAGGCAATGCTGTTCGTTCGTTGGTTTCATCCAGTTCTTTTCGGATCTTTTCCTGTATGAGTTCTGCCAGCACCTTCCCCTCTTCGGAGCTGGATGAATAAAAGGTTTGTGCACCTTTTACCTGCTGCGAAGGATAACTGTTCAAATGTATGCTGACCGCCGCATCCGCTCCTGAATTATTAATTATCTCTTGACGTTTTTTAAGATCTTCGTTTTTTTTGCTTCTTATACTCCCCTTTTCCTCGGAGTAAAGGCCCGTATCTTCTTCCCTGGTCATAAGCACATACCAGCCTTCTTCCTCGGCCTTTTCTTTTACCTTCATGCTAATAGCAAGATTAATATCTTTCTCACAGATCCCTCCGCTGCTCTCCGCACCTCCGTCTATCCCTCCATGACCCGGATCCACAACTATAGTGATCCTTCCTATACCTCCGATCGCGCCTCTCAGTTCTTCCGGACAAAGGATAAATAACACTGCCCCGGCCAATATTAAAATCATCCCTACAGTAAAAATAATTTTTTTGCACATTTTGTTCACTCCTTCGTACAATATATGCTATGATTTACTCACAAAGTATAATTCCAATAAAAAAGGAAAGGTAAAAACATGACAGAAAAGCTTTTTCAGATAGATCCTTATTTAAAACAAACAGAAGCTCAGATCCTCTCCGTTGAAGGAGATCTTTTGGTCCTGGACAGAACAATATTTGCACCTGAAGCCGGCGGACAGGCCAGCGACTTGGGGCGTATCGATGAAGCGGAGATGCTCCATGCAGAAGAGAAAGACGGTGTGGTGTATCACAAAATGTCAGAGATCCCTTCAGGGTTTAAACCCGGAAAAACAGTAAGGCTGGAACTGGACTGGGAGACTCGTTTTGATCACATGCAGAATCACTGCGGAGAACATATCATTTCCGGTATACTTTTCACAAAATACGGCATAGGAAACAAGGGCTTTCATTTGGGCAGCGAGTTTTCCACTCTTGATGCGGATATGAAACAAATGCCGCAGGAAATGGTAGATGAAGTAGAGCGCCTTGCCAATAAAGCTGTTTTTTCCTCCATACCGGTAACCGTTGATATGATCGATTCTAAGGACGAAGCGCAAAAGCTGCCTCTGAGAAAAGAACTTAAAGTAGATGAGGATATTTCTATCGTTTCTATCCCGGGTATAGACTGTGTAGCCTGCTGCTGCCCCCACCCTTCCGACACCTCTCAGGTAGGACTCATAAAAATCATCAAAGCGGAAAACTACAAAGGCATGACCCGTATCTACTTTAAATGCGGTATGAGAGCCTTTGAAGATTACAAATTAAAGCACGATATCATAACCGCGCTTAATAAGAAATACTCTTCGGAAGAGCACAATCTTCTGGATAACATAAAGATCCAGGACAACAAGAACAATGAGATCAGAAGAGATCTTTTTGCAATGAAATCCAAATTTGCTATGATGGAGGCAGAAAGGCTTGTAGCAGAGGCCGATAAATATGTTCATTTTGAATATGATGATCAGTCTCTCGACGATCTTAAATTCATGGCTAAAAAGATAATGGAGATAACCGAACTTCCGGTGATACTCTCCTCCACATCCTGCATGACAGTGCTGCTTACTCATTCCGGAAAAAGCAAGCTCAAGTGCGGAAAAATCGTCAAGGAATTCGCCTGCGGATTCGGAGGCAAAGGCGGCGGCAGCGACAGCCTTGCTCAGGCCCTTTTCAATGATGTGGACATAATGAGAAATTTTGTAAAAATTGCATTGATGTCTATATGATTTCAATATATAATGTTGTTGCTAATATCTGATATCGAAATTTTATTGAGATAGAAGATACGGTAACCACCCACGGAAATGACCGTATCTTTTTGATACGGTTTTTTTGTTTACATTTTCAGGAGGAAAATATGGAAACACGCGTAGCCATTATCGGCATTATAGTTGAAAACATAGATGCTGCCGAAGAAATAAACGAGCATCTTCATGATTACGGTGCATACATCATCGGAAGGATGGGTATCCCATACAGAGAAAAAGGCATCAGCATAATAAGCGTAGCTATCGATGCACCCCAGAATGTCATAAACACCCTTGCAGGCAAGATCGGAAAGATCGAAGGCGTAAACGCCAAGACCGTATACTCCGGTGCTTCCTCTGCAAAATAACTTCCGCAAACACTATTAATACTGATCAAAGCTGTTCCTGACATCAAAAACCTTTGTTTGAGATGAAAGATACGTTTAGGCTTTCCTTTTGGAATCATACGCCGTATCCCTCAGGATCCGGCGTTTTATATTGGAGAAATACTTATGAAAAAAAATACACTAGTTCAGCCGGGCCGGTTCAGGCTATGGGAACTGCTTCTGCTGATCCTATTTCCGGTGATCTGCAGTTTTATCGCTCTCGCAGCGGGACGATTTTCTGTCCCTCCGGCAGATATAATTCATTCTGTCTTAAACAAATTTTCATTTGATTTTCAAGTCTCACAGCAGACAGAGCTGGTGCTGTGGACTATGAGGTTCCCAAGGATCCTCATGGCTCTTGTGGTAGGAGCAGGCCTCTCCGTTGCAGGCTGCATCTTCCAAAGCCTCTTTTCAAATCCTCTGGCAACTCCGGATACGCTGGGCGTAGCTTCCGGATCAAGCTTCGGCGCAGCTCTTGCTCTTCTCTTTGGGGCAAATCTTATACTGGTCCAGGCTTCTGCCCTTGCTTTCGGCCTTTGCGCCATGGCTCTAACCTGGCTCTCCGGGAGCGGAAAGAACAGCAGCAAAGTCTCTATAGTTCTGGCAGGGATAGTAATAGGTTCTCTGTTTTCCGCACTGGTATCCTTCGTTAAATTTGCTGCCGATACGGAATCCCAGCTTCCTTCCATAACCTACTGGCTTATGGGAAGTTTAAGCTCTGCAGGATACAATACCCTTGCTATGGGATGCCCTTTGATAATTATAGGGATAGCTGTCCTCTTCCTTTTGAGATGGCGTCTCAACTCTCTGCCCCTTTCAGATGACGAAGCGGCCTCTTTGGGCATAAACGTAAAAGCTCTGAGGATCATTTGTATATTATGCGCCTCCTCTATAACCGCAGCCTCCGTTTCCATGTGCGGACCGGTGGGATGGATAGGCCTTCTTATACCTCATATCTGCAGGATGAAATTCGGAAGCAACCATGTATCTTTGCTCCCGGCATCTATATTTACCGGTGCAGGCTTTATGGTGCTTGTAGACACCGCTGCCAGAAGTATATCCGCAGCTGAGCTTCCGGTATCAATACTCACAGCTATGCTGGGCGCTCCGTTCTTCATCATCCTGATGAGAAAAAGCGGGGGGTGGACTATATGATGATAAAAATAGACAAGGGCTGCTTTTCTTATAAAAACAGCAGCAGACAGATACTTCAGGATGTAAGCTTCAGCGCTTCTTCCGGAGATGTCCTCGCCATATTAGGACCTAACGGAGCAGGAAAAACCACCCTTCTCCGCTGCACTATGGGGCTTCTGAAATGGACCTCAGGAAAAAGCCTCTTAGACGAAACAGATTTTCGTTCTATCTCTGCAAAAGAGCTGTGGAAGGATCTTTCCTATGTTCCTCAGGCAAAACAGGTCTCCTCTGCCTACACCGTAAGAGAAATGGTGCTTCTCGGCAGAAGCAGCGAAATAGGGCTGTTTTCTCTGCCGTCAAAAGAAGATCTTCTCAAAACAGATGCTGTAATGGAAAAGCTGGATCTTTTAAAGATCAGCTCTGCAAAATGCTCAGAGATCAGCGGCGGAGAACTGCAGATGGTACTGATCGCCAGAGCTCTGGTATCAGATCCTAAGATCCTGATCCTAGATGAGCCGGAATCAAATCTTGATTTTAAAAATCAGCTTTTAGTTTTGGACACTATAACCGAACTGGCATCGGAAGGAGTGTGCTGTATCTTTAACACTCATTATCCTTCTCATGCTTTGAGGAGAGCAAACAAAACTCTGATGCTCTCACCCGGAGGCAGACATATTTTCGGAAACACCAGAGAAGTCATAACAGAAGAAAATATTCGTGACATTTTCGGTGTCCATGCTGTGATAGGAGATATCGAATCCGAAGAAAAGATATTTCAGGATGTGGTGGCTGTAGGGCTCAAGAAAAAGGCTTCTGACCCTGCTCCTAACAAGCTTCCTCAAAGCGCGGTAGCCACAGTTTCAGTAATACTCTCCGGAACTTCTATGGCATCGGAAGTTAACCGCATCTTCCATGAATATTCAAAATACATAATCGGCCGTATGGGCATGCCTTATAAAGAAGCCGATGTACATATAATCAACCTTATACTCCACGCACCGGTGACCGAGATCAGGACACTCACTGATAAACTGAATCTTCTGCCGGGGATAAGCGTAAAAACCACCTATGGAAAGGAGATGTATCAAGATCGGTAAGAACAACAAAGATCGTATTTTAGAACTTAATGAAAACAAATCTCTCTCCTTTGAAGACTGGTCCGCGCTTCTGTCTGAATGGACCGAAGAAGACCTGGAGTTCTCCTGCAGCATCGCCAGAAGCTCTGCCCTTGAGACCTTCGGGAAAAAGGTGTTTTTCAGAGGAATAATAGAGTTTACAAATATATGCAAAAACGACTGCTTCTACTGCGGCATCAGGAACTCCAACAAAAATCTTGTTCGCTACAGGCTTACAAAAGAAGAGATCCTTGCCTGCTGCAACGAAGGATATCACCTCGGCTACAGGACATTTGTCCTGCAGGGCGGAGAAGATCCCTATTTCAATGACGACATCATGGAGGATATAGTTTCCTCTATCCGACACGCTTATCCTGACTGCGCCATCACTCTTTCCTTAGGAGAAAGAGATAAAGGCTCTTATCAAAGGCTCTTTGACGCTGGCGCTGACAGATACCTGCTAAGACACGAGACTGCTGACAGCTGCCATTATTCACAGCTTCATCCTGCGGAAATGACTCTTGAGAACAGGATTAACTGTTTAAAGGACCTTAAAGATATCGGCTTTCAGACAGGCTGCGGCATGATGGTAGGCTCACCGTTTCAAACAACGGAGCTTCTTGCAAAGGATATGATGTTCCTTGCAGACTTCAAACCTCATATGGTAGGCATGGGGCCATTTATCCCTCACAAAGATACTCCATTCAGAGACCGTTCTGCAGGCAGCGCAGAACTTACACTGTTTCTCCTGAGCTTAACAAGGATAATGCTTCCGGATGTTCTTCTTCCGGCCACCACTGCCCTTGGCACTCTCCGGGGAGACGGCCGTATAAAAGGTATCCTTGCGGGCTGCAACGTTATAATGCCGAACCTGTCCCCGACAGCTATAAGGAAAAAGTATCAGCTTTATGACAACAAAGCAGGCACTGACACCGATGCAGAAGAAAGTCTTAACATATTAAAAACACAGGTCCGAGAGATCGGATACGAAATGTCTTCCGTTAGAGGAGACTATATAGAGAGGTATGGAAAATGATAAAAATTGCGATTTACGGAAAAGGCGGTATAGGAAAATCTACTACCGTTTCAAACCTTTCGGCAGCCCTTGCCGAAAAAGGACTTAAAGTCATCCAGATAGGCTGTGACCCTAAAGCCGACTCTACTTTTGGCCTTCACGGCAAAACTTCAGTTAAAACAGTTCTGGAACTGGTAAGAGACAGAAAGGACGGTTTTGAACTGGAAGATATGGTGACCATAGGCTACAAAGGCGTTGTATGCGTCGAAGCAGGAGGCCCTACTCCGGGAGTGGGCTGTGCCGGCAGAGGCATAATGGCAGCCCTCGAAAAACTTGAACAAAAAGGTGCTTACGAAAAGTACGATCCTGACGTAGTGTTCTATGATGTTTTGGGCGACGTAGTATGCGGAGGCTTCTCCATGCCTATGAGAGGCGGACACGCAGACAAAGTATTCATTGTCACTTCAGGAGAAAACATGGCAATCCATGCAGCTGCAAATATCGCTGTGGCTATAGATAACTTTAAAAGCAGAGGCTACGCTTCTCTTGGCGGACTTATCCTAAACCGAAGAAACGTTAAAAACGAAGAAGAAAAAGTACAGGAGCTTGCAGATGACGTCAACACCTCTATCGTAGGAACTTTATCCAGAAGCGACACAGTTCAGGAAGCAGAGGAAAAAGGAATGACTGTTATAGAAGCATTTCCTGACAGCCCAATGGCTGATGAATACAGAAAACTGGCAGAAACCATTTTAAAGATATGTGAGGTTTAAATATGTTAAAAAGAGTATTTGATCCTAACGATACCTCCGGAGCGTCAGTAAAGATCTCTCAGGCAAGATTTCCGGCACCTTTCGTTTCAGGTCTGGAATACGGCGCTCCTGCAAGAGGTACATGGAATATAGTTCATACCGGGATGCTTATTCCTGATGCACATCAGGTTTTCGTATGCGCATCCAACTGTCTCAGAGGCGTGGTGCTTACAGCAGCGGAAATGAATGCTTCCCACAGATTCTCCACAGTTACCATCAAAGAAAACAACGTTTTGGAAGGAGACATGGAAGATCTCATTATCGAAGGCGTCAGCGACATTATCCGCAAGCTTCCAAACAGGCCCCCTGCAGTACTGGTATACACCAGCTGCATCCATCATTTTATAGGCTGCGATCTTCCGTTGTGCTATAAAGAGCTTCGAAAAAGATTCCCGGATATAGCCTTTACTGACTGCTATATGAATCCGATCATGAGAAAAAGCGGGCTGACCCCGGATCAGATCATGAGAAGACAGCTTTACAGTCTTCTGGAAACCAGAGAAAAGGACCCTAAAAGCGTTAATATCATAGGCAACAATTATGCCACCGATGATGACAGTGATATCGTAAGATTCATTAAGAAAAGCGGCTATACTCTGAGGGAAGTTCCCAGATGCACCACATATGAAGAATATCAGCAGATGAGCGAAAGCTTTCTGAATATATCATACAACCCGGCTGCCCTGGCAGGAGGAGAATATCTTAAAACAGCCCAGGATCAGCAGCACCTTTATCTTCCGCTGTCCTACGATGAAGATGAGATCAAAGAATATATGAAAAAGCTGGCGGAGGCCCTGGGTACCGAATATGACGGGGATCCGGAAGCTAAGGACAGAGCAGACAAAGCTCTTGAAAGAGCCCTTTCAGTTATAAAAGATGCTCCGGTAGTGATCGATTATACCGCCACTTCCAGACCTCTGAGCCTGGCAAGGCTCCTGCTGGAAAAAGGCTTTAACGTAGAAAGAGTCTATGCGGATTCTTTTTCAAAAGAAGATCAAGGAGACTTCTCATGGCTTAAGGAAAACTGTCCTGATCTGGATATTTACGCAACAGTACAGGTCAAACTCAGAATTCTTCCAAGAGTATATGATCGAAAAACTCTCGCAATAGGTCAAAAGGCGGCATACTTCACAGGCACCGCCAATTTTGTAAATATAGTTGAAGGCGGAGGTTTTTACGGCTTCAGCGGTATAGAAAAGCTGGCAGATCTTATGACCGAAGCTTTTATCGAAGAAAAAGACACTCGCTGTCTCATACAGCGAAAAGGATTGGGGTGTGAAAGCTGCATATGAAACAGACACAGGCATTTTTATCAACATACACAGCGGATGTTTCAGGCGTCTGCTCCGCTCTCTTCGAGCTCGGCGGCATGACTGTTATGCATGATCCGTCCGGATGTAATTCTACATACAATACTCACGATGAACCAAGATGGTACGATACGGAAAGCCTGGTCTTTATATCTGCATTATCGGAAATAGAAGCCATAATGGGAGACGACCAAAAGATCATCGACGATATAGTGGATGCAGCAAACCAGCTTTCGCCTGAATTCATAGCAATTGCCGGCACACCTATCCCTATGATGATAGGAACAGACTTCGATGCCATAGCGTCAGAAATAGAGTTTCAAACCGGCATACCTACCTTCCCTTTTCAGACCAACGGGATGCATTCATATATAAGCGGTGCAGGCATGGCCCTTGCGGCTTATGCTGATCGTATGCTGGATGATGCTCCGGCAGAAATAATTCCCCGTTCCGTAAATATCCTTGGCGCTACACCATTGGATTTTTCAGTGAACGGATCTGTGGATTCCATGAAAAGAGTTTTGGAAGAAAAAGGCTGGAAGGTGCTCAGCACCTGGGCAATGGGATCTGCGCCTGAAGATCTTGCTTCTTCAGGACAGGCAGCGGTAAATCTAGCAGTCTCTGCAGTAGGCCTTGAAACCGCAAAAGTTTTAAAAGCGAAATTCGGAACACCTTATATCATCGGCACACCTTGCGGCGAGAAATTCAATGAACTGCTGCTGAAAGCCTTGGAAAATGCAGCCGAAACAAAGAAGAGTTCAGCTGCCTTTCCGGATATCCCTGCAGAAGAGATCGATATCGTGATAATAGGAGAAAGCGTGACCTCCCGCTCCCTAGCCTCAGCCCTTCACCTTGAATACGGCAAAGCAGCCAGAGTTATCTGCCCTATAGAAACGGAATCAGATATCCTTTCCTCAAAGGATGCCTTTCTTCCGGAAGAGGATGAGATAACAGAATCTCTCAAAACCGCAAAGATCGTCATTGCAGATCCTATGTACAGACCGCTTCTGCCTAAGGAAGCAAAACTGATCCCCCTTCCTCATGAAGCTTATTCCGGAAGGATATACCGAGCTGAGATACCTGATCTTGTTGCAGATATTCGTGCTTATTTTGAAAGGAGTTTATAACATGAAAAAACTGATGAAAAATATACTTTGCTTAACACTGGCATTGACTTTGATCTTTTCGCTGTCCGCCTGCTCAAGCGGAGAAGGCGCAGAAGAAACCTCAGATAATATGGTGACAGTCATAGACCACGCAGGAAATGAAGTCACTCTCCCTGAGAATCCTGAACGTATAGTCGTATGCGATATACTTCCTATGCCCTCCGTGCTTGCAGTATTCTTTGATTCTGCAGAAAAGATCGTAGGGATGTCTCCAACAAGCATGAGCGCTGCTGAAAACAGCCTTCTCAGCGAGCTTTATCCTGAGATCCTGAATGCTGAAACAGGATTTATAAATGGAACAGAAGTAAACACAGAAGAACTCCTCAAGCTTGCTCCTGATGTAGTGTTTTACAGCGCTTCGACCCCTGCCCTCGGAGAAAAGCTTACTGAATCCGGTTTCAATGCAGTAGCTATCTCTGCAAACAAATGGGAATACGACTGTATAGAAACACTGGAAAACTGGATCTCTCTTATTTCACAGATCTTCCCTGACAACGACAAAACAGATATCGTTGCGGAATACAGCAGCAAAGCATATGAACTGGTACAGAGCAGGGTAAAAGATATCCCTGAAGATGAAAGAGAAAAGGTCTTCTTCCTCTTCAAATACAGTGAAACAGATATGATGACCTCCGGCTGCAGTTTCTTCGGTCAGTGGTGGCTTGATTCAATAGGCGCCGTGAACGTTGCGGAAGAGCTTACTCAGGATAATCAGGTTTCTGTAAATATGGAACAGGTGTATGAATGGGATCCTGAAAAGATCCTTATCACAAACTTCACACCAGCACTTCCTGAAGATCTTTACGGAAATACTATAGGCAACTACAACTGGAGCGGCATCGAAGCTGTTTCCGACAAAGAAGTCTACAAAATGCCTTTAGGTATGTACAGAAGCTATACCCCGGGTGCAGACACTCCGGTAACATTGCTGTGGATGGCAAAAACAGTTTATCCTGAACTCTTTGAAGATATCGATATAACAGAATACACTATCGACTACTATGAAGCTGTATTCGGTATATCCCTCACTAAGGATCAGGCTGAATCCATATTCGCACCTGAAGGCTCCGCTGCAGCAGGATTCTAAAGTATAATAATTAAGGAGAAGCATCACGCTTCTCCTTTTAATCTTTTTGCTATTTCCTCTATATGTCTGTTGTCTGTACCGCAGCAGCCTCCAAAGATCTTCATTTCGCAAACATTTCTAAGCTTTGCCATATCCTCAGCAAACTGCACCGGCTCACTGGTTTTAAGATCTATGGAATCCTCCAGCTCTGCATAGGATAATGCCGAAGTATTTCCCTGGATCCCTTTAAAGCGTTTTCGCACGAAGTCGCATCGATTCATATCTTTCGTCAACGCCTCATAAGCTATCTTAGGATGCACGCAGTTGGTCATATAGCACATAGGCATATTTTCCGTATGTCCATCGATATATTCTATAGCTTCCGAGATCGGAGTCCCGTCTATAAGCCTGCCGTCTCTTTGTATAGTAAAGCTTATTATATAAGGCAGCCCTGTATCAGAAGCTGCTTTGGCAATACCCGCCGCTTCTTCTAACGTAGGAATTATTGCCGCATAGAGAAAATCCACTTTAGCCTTGCGGAAAAGCTCTGCTTCCCATTTGTGAAACTCTCTGGCCTTTGATTCCGGCAAACAGTCCTTTCCCGTATAAGCATCTCCGACGCATCCCATAAGACCGCCCACATACATACGGATCCCGCTCTTTTCCGCTACACTCCGTAGATTATCAACATTGTCCTTTATTATAGCTTCGTCGTATTTGCCCCGGTACACACGGCTTTTATTTGTTCTTCTTGTTGGCGTGGTTGCCATAAAGGGCAGGTCATATCTTTTGGCTACCCCAATATAGCTCTCCCAAAGTTCCTTTAATGCAGTCCGAGCTGCCGACTGATACACCATTGCCGCCATATCTACATTTTCGTCAAATATTAAACCGTATTCTCTTTTCAAGCGTTCTCCCAGCGCCCCTTCCATTAAGATAGCCGGCTCTTTTTTCAAACATTCTCTTATATCCATACATCACCTGTTCACTAAGGGCAGCACACTTTACACGGAACATATCCGCCATTTACAGCTTCTTCTCTGGTTGATATTTCTACTCTGTTCCCTGCGGAGATTTTTTCTGCATACGTGCATGTGGACAGATGAAACTTCATAGAGTTTGCATTTCCTACATATGCTGCAGGAACTGCTTCCGGATCGCTGTCTGAAACATAAAAATCACCTGCATCATCGATATTCAATGTCGTTCCTGTATTGAACGTATAGCCGGATCCATTCGTTGTAAGAACGATAGTCCCGCTCTTATA
>JAFXHN010000091.1 GCA_017536365.1 Bacillota bacterium
AAAAAAAAAAACTAAACATAAAAGAAAAAAATCCTAACTTAAAAAATAAATACAATAGTTAAGCAGATCGCAAAATCCTCGTAAACGTAAAATGTATTCTGAACGAAAAACATTCGCTCTGATATCTTATTTAATTTTGATACTGAACTCCACCAGGGATCGTGATTCCCCTTGAACAGGACTTTTTTCCCGGGAAGTTTGTCGATCCACTCCAGATCCGCCATGGCCTCACTTAGTTTAAGGCCCCAGGAAATATCTCCTGCTATAATGACCGTATCTTCTTCCTTCACAAGTTCTGTCCACTCTCTTTTCAACACTTCCGTATGGTTTTCCCAAGCCGGCCCATATATGTCCATGGGTTTATCCGTGGAAAAGGAAAGATGAAGGTCAGCTATACCATACAACGCCATTTTATCACCTCATACAAGCAGACCGGCGCAAAGGCCGGTCCAGTCATTCATATTATTTGATCACTGTCATGATCTCTTCGATAGGGAGCTTCGCAGGGCTCTTCTTTTCTCCTTCAGGAACACCCATCGGAACGAGAGCAACCAGCTTATGCTTATCTCTTCTGAAATTAATAACTTCTTCCAGTTCAAGAAGAGTATGGTTTGCGCTCGTCATCCAGCATGCGCCGTAGCCTAATGCTACAGAAGCAAGGATCATGTTTTCAATACCTGCGCCGATGCTCTGGATACCAGGGTTAGCATACCACATTCTGTCTCCGTCTATCTGAGGCATATTTGATGCCAAAACTTCTTTAAGACCTTCAGGAATATATTCTTTTGCATATACAGCTATAACTGTAGGAGCATTTCTGAAGAATGTTGAGAATCTTGAGAACTTCAGGAATTTTTCTCCTTTTTCAGGTTCAAGACCTGCAGCGATCTTTTCCATCTTCTTATCAACTGTAACGCCCATCTTTTCGATAAGCTCTTTGTCCTGGATAACTACGAAATGCCAGTTCTGAGCATTCTTTGCAGATGGAGCCGCTCCTGCAGCTGCGATGATCTTTTCCAGATCTTCCTGTTTGATCTGTTCGTCTTTAAATTTTCTTACACTGTATCTTGCATCTAAAACATCAAAAAATTCCATATCTGTCCTCCGTTTATGAAAATAAATATATTAATTGGTTTAAATTAGTATAACTAAGTTATTATAGCACAGAATCATGAACTATTACAACACCGCTGATGCCAAGCTCACGGCTCTTTTCGCCATCCGACTCAGAAGAAGTGTACACATATACTCCGCGTTCTTCGTTTTTCCACTTTTTCATAACGTCGTTGACGATGCTCATATCCACGGCAGTGCCGTACATTTCATATCTTCCGTCTATGTTAAGTATATCTTTTACGGAGTATTTATCTCCGGCATAGAACAATACGTTATACAAGTCCTCATTATTGTAATCCTCTACAGCCATCACATCTTCAGCTATGAAAACAGTTCTGTCCATAAGCTCCGGATATACATCCCTAAGTGTCCTTGCAAAGTATATCCTCTCGATATCAGTTGCCTCACCAAGAAGCTCTTCGTCATCTATGGAGATAAAGAAAACTGCATCTTCGTGTTCCTGAGCCCAAGCTATAAAATCGCCGCCCGTCATTGCGGTTATCCCGTCAACACCGTTATATTTAACAGCATTCTGCAAAGCTTTATATGAGTCGATATTTTCCCATTTGGTAAAATACTTCTCCAGCTCATCCCAGTCCTTCATGACCACAGTATGTCCGTCAGCCGTCCATATGAGATCCAGAGCAAAGGCTCTCACACCTTCTTCGTAAAGCCTGTCGAAGTTTTCAAGGCAGTACAGTCCGTCTGTTTTTCCTTCTCCGATAGATGCATCTATTATCTTTTCACACGGCACTACCTTGCTGTAGTATCCGCTCTTCTGAGCTCCGCTTACAAGAGATGCCAGTTCCTTCCCTTCCAAATATACCTGTCTTAGAATATCATTGTTAAGATAATAGTCCGAAGTATGCTGAAGCTGCAGCGCCTGAGCATAATATCCCGCATATTTTGAAGGAGAATACTCTTCGTGATCACGTATGTTTATAACTTCAGCATCGGATATAAGTCCGCTCTTGGACATCTTGAACATCACATCGCCCATGATAAAAGAACCTCGTGGCATATATGATCTTACAGGAACGAAATTGCTCTTAACTGTGCATAAATTGTGTCCGAGATAAATGGTATCAATAGTATCAAATCCCATGATATACGCGATCGTCGGCAGAAAGTCAGTCTGTCCTCCCGCTACATCAATAGTCTTGCTGACACCGCTTCCCGGCACATGGATAACAAGAGGCACGTTCATAGCCTCTTCGTAGCTGTAATCCCAGCCCAGATACTCGCTCATCCTCTCCTGAACATCGTCGGTCTTAGGATTCATAGCCAAATGATCTCCATAGAATGCAACTATGGTATTATCCGCCAGGTCCTCATCCTCTAAGTATTCAAAGAGTTCCTGGAAACAGGAATCCACATAATTCATACTCTGAAGATAGTTTCCAAAAACCGTGTCCTCATCTTCTTTTGACAGCTTGAGGTCACCCACCTCTATATCGAAAGGATAATGGCTGGAAAGCGTCACCATAAATGAATAGAAAGGCTCACCGCTGTCCTTCATTATATCTATCGACTGTCTGAAGAATTCAGAATCGGAAAGTCCCATCCCGAGTTCTTCTGTTATATCAAAATCTTTTTCACAATAAAACTCATCGAATCCCTGTGCCGGATATGCCCCTTCCCGGTTCCAGTAATCGCCTCTGAATGCGTGGAAAGCCATGGTGTCATAGCCCTTTTCTTTCAGCAGCACCGGCAGGCCCCGCCAGTGATTATCCTGAAATATCTCGTAAGTATATGACTGCATAGATCCATACAAAGAATTATTTGTAGCAAATTCAGCATCGGAAGTGTTGCCGCTTCCGGTCTGCTGATAATAAGTGTCAAAATAGAAGGTGTCTTCTTCCAAAAGGCTGTTTAAAAACGGTGTTATCTCCTGTCCGTCATAGGTACTTCCGATCACGAAATCCTGCATAGCCTCTACCTGAACAACGATAAGATTCATACCTTCTCCGCAGCCGAAGTCCGGACCTTCCTTTTCGTTTTCATAATTGCCTTCCACCGCCAGGATATCCTTAGAATCGATCTCTTCGATCTCTATGCTGTTTATTCCGGTAATATCCCTAAGGTGGTAGGAATAGAACTCCTGAGAGAATAAGGATTTACCTATAGAATCCTCACCCGGAACTATAAGCACCAGAGAAGCCAGCGCCGCCAAAAGCAGTACAAGAGATATGACCCTTGCTTTCGCAGTTCTGACAGCAGTGCATACCCTGCATTCCGTTTCCTCCATCAGTTTTTCCCGGAAAACTATGCAAAGCACCAGAATTATAACAGCATCAAGAGGAATGAGCAGAGTTACAGGCATAAACAGTTCTTTTATGCTCTCTGTAACACCCCCCAGAAGATCTGCCGCTCCCAAAGCTGCCACCGACAGATTACGGTTGAAAAAACTGAAATAGTTTACATCCACCGCCATAAGTATCGATAAAGGCAGATATATCGCTGCGGCTATCCATTTTCTTTTGAACACGCCAAAAAGCAGGACCGTGACAGCGAAGGTTATCCCTACCGCTGCCGCAAATCCTGTTTTCACGCCCATTAGACTGTAATACAGCACCAGCTTAAGTATCACAGCCAGTGCTATCCCTGCAAAACACCACTTCCCACCTTTAAACTTTGTGTTTTCCATTCTCTTATTACCTTTTTCCTATATTATTCAAGATCCCAGCTTGAAAGATATTTTTCCTGCTCTTCGCTGAGTGTATCTATTTCGATGCCCCAG
>JAFXHN010000092.1 GCA_017536365.1 Bacillota bacterium
GGACGAGTCCTTGGAAGTGCTGGATGAAAGCATCAGAGAAGCAAATGGACTTTGCGGTATAGAATACGCCCTTAAGAATATTCATTATCCTGAAGATGACCGTCATATGAGAGTATCCAAATACAGACTGATATTTGAGGAGCTTCTTCTTTTCGGCTTGGGGATACTTATGATGAAAAATAAGTTTTTAGAAGGAAAAGCAGGATATGTTATGAGCAAAAAAGCTTATGAGAAAGAATTCTGCAGGGATCTTCCTTTTAAACTCACGTCCGGGCAGCAAAAAGCCATAGACGATATATGCGGCGATATGTCGTCAGGAAAAAGGATGAATCGCCTTATTCAAGGTGATGTGGGAAGCGGAAAGACAGTCGTCAGTGCCGCTGCAGCCTACAAAGCCATAAAAAACGGGTATCAGGCAGTCATAATGGCTCCGACAGAAATACTGGCATACCAGCATTTTGAAACCTTTAAAGAGTTTTTCAAAGACAAAGATATAACCGTAAAGATCCTTACTTCAAGCATATCTGCCAAAGAAAGAAAAGAAACTCTAGAGATGTGTGAGGACGGAAGGGCTGACCTTATCATAGGTACACATGCGGTTTTTGGAAAGGATGTAAAATTTAAGGAACTTGCTCTTGTGGTCACAGATGAACAGCATAGATTCGGTGTGGCGCAGAGGGAAGCTCTGAATGAGAAAGGAACAGATCCTCATGTCATGGTCATGACAGCAACACCGATCCCCAGGACCTTAGCTCTTATTATGTATGGAGATATGGACGTGTCAGTGATAAATGACAAACCTTTGGGAAGAAAGGAAATAATAACCAGGGTGTTCAGAGGCGAAGAAAGAGAAACTGCGTATAAGCTTGTTATGGATCAGGTTAAAAAAGATCGTCAGGCTTACATCGTAACACCTTTGATCGAAAGTTCCGAGAATATGGATGTCAGAAGCTCAGAAGAAGTTTTTGAAGAAGCAAAAGCTTATTTCGGGGAGTATAAAACTGCACTTCTTCACGGAAAGATGAAGCAGGAAGAAAAAGACCGCATAATGAATGATTTCAAAGAAGGAAATATACAAGTACTTGTTTCAACTGTAATAATAGAAGTGGGGATAAACGTGCCTAACGCTACGGTCATGGTAATAGAAAATTCGGAGAGATTCGGACTTGCTCAAATGCATCAGCTGAGGGGCAGAGTAGGAAGAGGAAGTGAACAGTCATTTTGTCTGCTTGTTTTGGACAAAGAAACAGATGTGGCGGTAAAAAGAGCAGAAGCTATGGAAAGCTGCAGCGATGGGTTTGTAATTGCTGAAAAAGATCTGGCTTTAAGAGGCACTGGAGAGTTTTTCGGCACCAGACAGCATGGTATACCTGATATGAGGATAGCGGATGTTGTAAAGCATTCAAAAATTCTAAAAAAAGCCATGGAAGAAGCAGGAAGGATAATAGAAAAAGACTGTTTGCTGGAATCTGAAGAAAACATAAAGATGAAAGAACGGATATTTTCTTTATACGGAGAAAGGGATCCGGGACTGTAAAAGGCAAAATCCTATCAATCTCGCCATTAATTACAACTAATAGTTTTTATCCGACAGGTTAAATTAATAGCGTAAGGAGGTGAGATCATGGGTAAAGAAATAAAAGCAAAAGCAAAATCAGGTCTTGAAAACTTAAAGTATGAAACAGCAAGCGAGCTTGGTCTTTCTAATTATCAGAACATGGACAAAGGCGAATTAACTGCAAGACAGAATGGTTATGTAGGCGGATATATGACTAAGAAATTAGTTGAAATGGCTGAAAATCAGTTAGCAGGCAGATAAATATATTGAATTTTCAAGGGATTGGGTCTGTTTTAAGACAACGGACTCAGTCCTTTGTTGTTTTTACAGATTTTACAAAAACAACTTAATTCTATTTTTTTCTTGATATAGACAATGATACTGTGATAAAATTACACGAACAGGAGGTAGAAGCTATGAGAGTCATCGGAGGAGAATTAAGAGGGAAAAGATTAATTGCTCCAAAAGACGAATCTGTTAGACCTACCACCGACAGAGTCAAAGAATCAATGTTTAATCTTATTTACGACTATATCGATGAGGATACTGTGGTTTACGATTTATTTTCGGGGACCGGAGGTCTTGGAATAGAGGCATTGAGCAGAGGCGCTGCCAAAGTTTTCTTTTGCGACAAGAGCAGGGAAAGTTACAACATTACAAAGCAAAATATCAACGACTGCAGGCTGAAGGACAGAAGCAAGCTGGTTTTTGGCAATTACAAAAAAGCACTTGCGGAGTTTGAAGATAAAGCAGATCTTGTTTTTCTCGATCCTCCTTACGGGCTGGATCTGTGGAAAACCTGTACAGATGAGCTTATAGCTCAGGACAAGCTTAACGAAGATGCCGTGATCGTAATGGAGCACGGGGTGGAAAACAAGCTTACAGATCTGCACAAAGATCTGAGCCTGATCAAAGAAAGAAAATACGGTGCTATAGCGATATCCATTTATTGTTACAGTACTCTGAGTGAGGAAGAATGAAAAAAATACTCTATTCGGGAACTTTTGATCCTCTTACAAAGGGTCACCTTGATTTAATTAGAAGAGGTTCTAAACTGGCTGATGAACTTATTGTAGGCATAATCAGAAATCCAAATAAAAATCCTATGTTTTCCATCGAGGAAAGAAAGGAAATGATCGAAGCACAGATCGCTGATCTGCCCAATGTAAAAGTGGATTGTTTCCAAGGACTTTTGGTCGATTATGTTCGTGAAAACAATATAGACGCTGTTTTAAGAGGTCTCAGAGCTACTATGGATTTCGAATACGAAATACAAATGGCACAGGTAAATGCCAAGCTTCATAAAGATATGGAAACGATTTTCCTGATGACAGATGAGCGATATTCTTATATCAGTTCCAGTGTGGTAAGAGAAGTTTATGCCCTTGGCGGCGAGATTATAGATTTGGTTCCGAACAAAATTTACGATTATATGATAAATTATAAAAAATGATGGGGGTTTGAAAATGAAAGTATTACAGTTATTGGAAGAACTTGAAGAAATCGCGGAAAACAGTTCGAAAGTACCTCTTACAGGAAAAGCACTTGTAGATACTGAAGATATTCTTGAGATCATAAAGGAGATCAGGATCGAACTTCCGGAAGAACTGCAGAGAGCGCAGTGGATCAATGATGAAAGAAACAGACTTATAAGTGAGGCTGAAAATGAAAGAAGCATCATGCTGGCAGATGCAAGAGCACAGGCTGATGCTATGATAGACAGAGATGACATCACAAACAGAGCAAGAGTTAAAGCAGAAGAAATAATTTCAAATGCTGACCTTCAGAGCAGAAATCTCAAAATGCGTACATATGAATATCTCGACAATGTAATGAATTCAATGCTTGAAAGAGTTGAATATGCAGGCAGAGTTTATATGAACGAAATGTATGACAATCTCAGAAAATCTTTTGATCAGATCACAGAAACACTTACAGATAATAAATCAGAGATCAACAATCTCGCATATCAGGAAAGTGTAAAGGGAAGAACAAGAGATACTCTTGATGAAAACTTCCTTCCTATCGAAAGAGACGAAGACGACGAAGAATAAACTGTAAATAACGGACCGAAAGGTTCGTTATTTTTTTACCGGCACCCTCATATTAATTAGTAAATCGGTATGTATTTTCGGAAAGAGGGTGTATTTTTGTATAAAAACTTTACAGCGGTATTTTTTAGTACGGCTTTTGCTTTAATGATGATATTATTTCCTTCGACCAGTGTCAATGCGGTTTCTGATGCGCTAAAGCTGTGGGCGCTGACCGTGGTCCCGTCTCTGCTCCCCTTTTTTATATGCAGTAATTTCATGTATGAAATAGGCTTTACGGATAAACTTGCTGCGGTATGCGAACCAGGGGTAAGAAAGATATTCAGAACTTCAGGTGAATGTGCTTTTCCGTTTATAATGAGTCTTGTATCCGGGTATCCTGTTGGAGTGAAGATAATAACCGAAGCACGGTTATCGGGTTCTTTAAGTAAAACTGATGCTGAAAAAGGGATCAGCTTCTGCTCTACATCAGGGCCATTATTTATGATAGGCGCTGTGGGAGCAGGTATGCTGTGCAGTGAAGTTATGGGCTGGACAATAGCTTTATCACATTATACAGGAGCTGTGCTGAACGGTATATTTTTTGGAAGAATAATGAAAAATGAAAGGGGCAGTTTGACAGAGCTTCCTTCTGTGGTCAGAAAAAGGCATGCGGAAGACATTAATTACAATTCTGTTTTGGGAAGGTCTATAATGGATTCCGTAAGCACTTTATTTTTGATAGGCGGGTATATGGCCGTATTTATGATGGTCATATATTTTATTGAAATGATGACTGCAGAAATGCCGCCTTGGTACGGAGGGCTTTTGGAACTCAGCGTAGGATGCAGGGATACAGCTGCCTATGTCTATTATACAGAAATGCAGAAGACCGTTATATGCACTGCAATGATATCATTTGGAGGCTTGTGTGTATTGTTTCAGTCTATGAGTTTCATAGGACGAAGTGACATAAGCATAAAGACATTTCTGTTATCTAAAGTGACGCACTGTGTATTTTCTACGGCGACGGCTTTTATACTATGCAGAGTGATATATGCGGTAAAACCTCAGAGCTTGGGAGCATTCGCTTATGGACCGGATAAAACAGTTATGGAGATGGGAAGCACAGGATTCATATATAATCTGCTTTTTTCGGGAGGGATGGTATGTTTTCTGTCAATAATATTCATTTTGATAGTGACCTTTTACGGGATTGGTGTTAATATAAACAGGGTGTTAAAAAAGTATAAAAATCGGAGAAAAATATGAAGGTTTCGGCAATCGTAGCAGAATACAATCCGTTTCATAACGGACATAAATTTCATATTGAAGAAACGAAAAGAAGGACCGGATGTGACTGCGTGGTTGCAGTAATGAGCGGAAATTTTGTTCAGAGAGGTGAACCGGCCCTTTTTAATAAATGGCATAGAGCGGAAGCTGCGGTCAGATCCGGTGTGGATCTTGTGATCGAACTTCCTGCAGCATATTCCTGTGCCGGAGCAGAGTTTTTTGCTAAAGGCGCTGTAAGGATACTGAACAGACTGGGATGCGTGGATCATTTATCCTTCGGTGCTGAGGAAACTTCTTTGGACACACTTAAGAATATAGCGGGAATGCTTGCTTTCGAGGGGAAAGAGATCAGTGATTCAATAAAAAAATATATGAATGAAGGGATATCATATGCTGCTGCCAGAAGCAAAGCTGTAGCAGGATCAGGACCTGCCGGATATGCAGAAATAATATCCAAGCCTAACAACATCCTTGCTGTGGAATATCTGAAACAGCTGATATTGTCTGGAAGCAGTATTGAACCTTTGGTTATAGAGAGAAAGCACGCCGGATATTATGAAGAATCTCCAGAAGAGAGCTTTGCCGGAGCCGGTAAATTGAGAGATATTTTAAGAGACTCAGGAGAGATCGAGAGCATCTTAGATTATATCCCAGATGAGTGTTTTGAATTATATAAAGACAAGCATATGTGTTTTTCTGAAGATATGTTTGAACTGATAGTATATAAAATAATTTCAGAAAGTCCGGAGAGGCTGGCGGAAATAGATTCTGTCGTAGAGGGTCTTGAAAACAGAGCCGGAAAAGCCGTTATGGAGGCTATAGATCAGGAAAGTCTTATAGATTTGATCAAAAGCAAAAGATACTCCAGAACATCTATACAGAGGATGCTGGTAAGGATCCTGCTCGGCATAAAATCTTCTGACATGGAGGCTTTTGAAGAATGCGAAGCTTCTTATGCAAGAGTGCTGGCTTTCAGCGAAGCAGGCGCAAGATTGATAAGAAAGCTCAAAAAACAGGACGAGCTTAAGGCTCAGATAATAACAAATATAAACAGAGAAAAGATAGAGGATCCGGTTTTAAACAGGATGCTTAGATTAGACATATTGGCATCTGATATATATGATCTTATTTGTTATTCAAAAACGGGAGTCCATTCGGATCATAGGATGAAACCGTTTAAAAAGTAAAAGGAGAGTGAAAAATTGGAAGAAACAGTTAAGGTGGGCGGTGGACCTGCCGGACACAAACCTCAGCAAAGCGGCTCTTTAAATGAGATGGGTACCGGAAGTATTGCAAAATTGCTGATCAAATTTTCGGTGCCGGCTATCATAGGAATGCTGTGCAATGCGTTTCAGAATATCGTAAACAGGATATTCGTAGGACAGGAAGTGGGCAAGCTTGCTTTGGCAGCGGTTTCGGTAAACTTCCCGGTGATGATAGTGTATTTTGCTTTAGCCATGCTCATAGGTATAGGGGCCACAACTCTTACTGCGATAAGGCTTGGGCAGAAGAGACATGATGAGGCTGAACAGCTTCTGGGACAGGCAACATTAATGCTGTTTATCATCCCGGTGGTGCTTATGGTGTTTGGATACCTGTTTATGGAACCTATACTTTTGGCGGCAGGCGCAACAGAAGCAAATATGCCTTATGCGAAAGAGTATCTGGCAGTTATGCTGCCCGCAATGATCTTCTGTGTTCCTTGTATGGGCATAAATAATTTTATAAGAACAGAGGGAAGTCCAAGAGTATCTATGTATACTCAGATCCTAAGCAGTATTATAAATGTCATAGTTAATTACATATGTGTCGTTCAGCTTCAGTGGGGAGTAAAGGGTGCGGCATTAGGTATCTTGGTAGGGAACCTTGTATCATTGATTTGGGTATTGAGTTATTTCCTGGGAAAACGTTCATTCCTGAAGATCAGAATGAAAAATTTAAGGATAAAATTCTCTATGCTTTCAAAAATATGCGCATTGGGAATGGCTCCTTTTCTTATGCAGATCGCAAACTGCGTGCAGCAGTTTATAATGAACAGAACTGTAGTAGATCTCGGGGGAGACAATGGACTGGCGGTGGTAAGTGTTATAAGCAGCCTTTCTTCGCTTTTGGTAATGCCTTTGGTAGGTATAAATCAAGGCTCTCAGCCTATCATAGGCTATAACTATGGCGCAGGTATATACAACAGAGTAAAACAGACACTGATCACAGGTGTGCTTTATGCTACGGCACTGGGTATATTTTTCTTTGCTTTGGTGATGCTGTTTGCCGAACCAATGGCTAATATGTTTACAAAAGATGAACCTATGCTGACAGAAATGACTGCCCATGCTCTGAAGGTATATTTCTGCATGCTTCCTATTATCGGAAGTCAGATAGTGTGTTCCGGATATTTCCAGGCAACAGGAAAACCGGTCCAGTCAGCAGTTCTCAGTTTATCAAGACAGGTACTTGTTTTCATACCGGCTCTCTTGATAATGCCTAAGATAATGGGGCTTGAAGGAGTATGGATATCAGCTCCTATAGCAGACGGTGTAGCGACCATAGTAACACTGTTTATGATAATAATGTCTCTTAGAAGTCTAAACAAACTTAAAACGGCAGATGATGTGGGTAGATTAGTGAAATAACAC
>JAFXHN010000093.1 GCA_017536365.1 Bacillota bacterium
CTCTTCTATTATAGAGGCTTAAAAGAATGGGACAATGAAAACGGCTATTTGATCGATACCTGTTTAACTGCACAGGACAGATTTAAAGCTTATTTGGACTATTTTAGAATAGAATATGATAAATCAAAATAATAATAAAATTATATAATAAGATATTTAAAACATCTTCTTTTTGGATTAAAATAGATATTACAGAAACAGTTATCGGATTATCACATAAGGAGGTGTTTTTATTTTGAAAACTATCGCAATTGCAGGAACCTTTGATACTAAAGGCACAGAATTGAAATTCATTAAAGAACAGATCGAAGAACAGGGTTTGAAAACCTTATGCATTCACACAGGCGTATTTGAACCGCTGGTAACACCTGATGTTTCCAATGCAGATCTTGCTTCAGCAGTAGGAGCAGATATCAACGCTATCATCGAAAAGAAAGACCGTGCTACAGCAACAGATGTGCTGTCCAGAGGTATGGAAGCGCTTATCCCTAAGCTTTATGCAGAAGGAAAGTTTGACGGCATCATTTCTATAGGCGGATCCGGAGGAACATCACTGGCAACTCCTGCTATGCGTGCTCTGCCGATCGGAGTACCAAAAGTAATGGTATCCACTATGGCATCAGGAGACGTATCTCCTTACGTTGGAACAAGTGATATTATAATGATCCCTTCCGTAGTTGACGTGGAAGGTCTCAACGACATTTCAAAAGTGATCTTCAGCAATGCTGTTAATGCTCTCGTTGGAATGGTCAATAATAAGAAAGAAATAAAAGGCGATGGAAAACCATTGCTGGCAGCTACAATGTTTGGCGTAACAACACCTTGTATCAAGACCGCTAAAGAATACCTCGAAAGTCAGGGCTATGATGTACTGGTATTCCACGCAACAGGTACAGGCGGACAGTGTATGGAATCCCTCATCGATGCAGGATTCATAAAAGGCGTGCTTGATATCACAACAACAGAATGGTGTGATGAAGTTGTAGGCGGAGTTCTCAATGCAGGTCCTAACCGTCTTGAAGCTGCAGGAAAAGCGGGCATCCCTCAGGTCGTATCCGTAGGCGCACTTGATATGGTAAACTTTGGCCCATGGGACACAGTGCCTGCACAGTTTAAAGAAAGAAATCTCTACAAACATAACCCTACAGTTACACTGATGCGTACTACAGGTGAAGAACTTGCACAGATCGGCGGAAAGATCGCAGAAAAGCTCAACGGAGCATCCGGCAAGACTGTAATGATGCTGCCTCTCAAAGGCGTATCCGCTATAGACGTGGAAGGAGCACCTTTCTACGATGCAGAAGCTGACAAAGTACTTTTCGATACATTAAGAGACAAACTTGCTGATAATGTTGAACTGATTGAAATGGACTATGCGGTAAATGATGATGAGTTTGCACTGGCAGCAGCTAAGAAGCTGATCGAACTGCTTGGATAATAAAAGGAGGATGAAACATGAATACACTGACAAGAGCTGAAAATATGGCTAAATTCAAGGAACAGGTTGCAGCAGGAAAGATCCTGGTAGGCGTAGGCGCAGGAACAGGTATCACAGCAAAATCAAGTGAAGCCGGCGGAGCTGATATGCTCATCATCTACAACTCAGGACGTTATCGTATGGCAGGAAGAGGTTCTTTAGCAGGACTGCTTTCATACGGCGATGCTAACCAGATAGTAGTTGAAATGGGATCAGAAGTACTTCCTGTAGTAAAGCATACTCCTGTACTTGCAGGCGTTTGCGGTACAGACCCATTCCGTGTAATGGAAATCTACCTCAAACAGCTTAAGGATCAGGGCTTCAACGGCGTACAGAACTTCCCAACAGTTGGTCTTATAGACGGCGTTTTCCGTCAGAACCTCGAAGAAACAGGCATGGGCTATGATCTCGAAGTTGATATGATCAGAAAAGCACATGAACTCGATATGCTTACATGTCCATATGTATTCGATCCGGATCAGGCTAGAGCTATGGCTGAAGCAGGCGCAGACATTCTTGTTGCTCATATGGGTCTTACAACAAAGGGAACTATCGGTGCAAAAACTGCTCTGACACTTGATGACTGTATCGTTAAGATCAAAGACATCATTGCTGCAGGTCGTGAAGTAAATCCTGACATCATGGTTATCTGTCACGGTGGTCCTATCGCTGAACCTGACGATGCACAGTACATCATCAGCAACATTCCTGAAATCGACGGTTTCTTCGGCGCTTCAAGTATAGAACGTTTTGCTGCTGAAAGAGGAATCAAAGCACAGGCTGCTGCATTCAAAGCTATCACAAGATAAATAATTCACAGTATACAAAAATATGGATCCCTGAGTTGAACTCAGGGATCTCTTTATTTGTATCTGTCTAATATGTATTGGCATTTAAGTGCAAGAGAAAAGGTCTCACGGAAGTCATCCCGAGGGGCTTTTTCTGTTATGATCTCTTTTGCTTTACTTATACGGTATCGGATCGTGTTTTCGTGTACAAAGAGCAGCTTTGCAGCGTCTTTATGCTGATATCCGCACTGGCGGTAAATGCACATGGTTTCAAAAAGCTGTGAGTTGTGCTGCTGATCGTATTCCTGAAGTGTTCCTATAATATCACTGCAGAATTTTTCCAGTTCGGGATGCCCCGAAAGCAGCATGATAAGTCTTGCAATGCCAAGATCTTTATAATGGGAAACGATATCAACATCCGGAGAAGAAAAGTCTGCAGCCGCGATAGCCTGGTTGAAGGCTATTGATACATCCTTCATCCTGATAGCAGGATCGCTGATACCTATGGATCTGATATTATTGCAGCTTTTTAGTTTCTCTATATAGTATTTGATCTGTGGATCTGCTTTGTCTGCAGTTGAATGTGAAATGATACCAAAAACTCCGCTTCTGAATATGATTCCGGATGAGGAAATATCTCTATTAAACAAATCACGTGTATCATTGAGTGATTTGCCGGGATCTTTCATTGTTACATAAAATACTGTGATGCTGCTGTGAAAGTTAGGATTTATATTATTCATAACACGCATCTGAGAATTAATGTCAATAGTACCTTCTATTATTGAATAAATACCGTTTGCAAGAAGTGTATTCTGTCCTTCCATAATGATCATTTCCATTATCTCTCGGATCATAACCGCATAAGGAATACTTACACTGTTGAGTATAACAGGAAAGTCGTTTTTGTTGCAGTATTCAATGACTGACGGGGGCAGCTCTTTTACGAATTCATCTATGATACATATACCGCTTCCGCCGGCTTTTATAATAGGTTCAAGATATGTGATCATATCTTCTTCACTGTTCTTTGCAAAATAGAACTCAGACAGATAAAAGTCTCCGGGACGAGAAATCTCATTATCGATTTCCGTAAGAGGTGAGTCGGAGATAGATACCTGATGCACTGGGGTGTCCAAAGCCGAATTTCCCGCCAAAACAGATGCATTTTTAAAAGACGGAAGGTCAAGGATATTTGATACAGTAACAGCCATAACATACTCCTTTTGCTGATTTGTAATAATTCACATATATTATACAGATTCAGATATGAAAAACCAATCATTTTTGTAAAAATCACAATAAAATAGAGAGTATTTCGTGTGTAGAACAATGATAAATATATAAATAAAATGTAAAATGTATAAAAATGCAATATATATGCAAAGCGAACGAGAAAAAACTCAGAATCGTTATTTAAGGAGGAAAAAATGGCGGAAAAGAAGAACACAACAGTCGAAAAAGTCGCTTTAAGTCCGGTTCCGGCAAGCGATCGTCAGCATTGGATATCAGTTACCCTGATCCAGGCTGGATTTATGATTTCTGCAACAAGTCTGTGGACAGGAAGCATCATGATCGATGGTCTGAATTTAACACAGGTCGTTCTTGCAGGTATTATTGGTTACCTGATCGTAGTAGGTATCTGCTGGCTTCAGGGCATCATGGGATCTGATATAGGAGTACCTTCCATTGTAGTAGCAACACAGTCTTTCGGTGACAGAGGAAGCCAGTTCCTTGTATCAACAGCCGATGCTTTATGCTGTATTGGATGGTTTGCTATCAACGCAAATATCTGCGGCGCAGCATTTTCGGGTCTGATGGGAGAATGCTTCGGGATCGATATTTCAGTTAGATTATCCATCATAATTTGGGGTATCATAATGTTCTCTACAGCTGCTATAGGATTTAACGGCTTGAAATTCCTTAATATGCTCGCAGTTCCGCTTATGTGCCTTGTTACAGTAGTTGGTCTGTTCATCGTATTATCAGGAGAAGGCATGGCAGTACTTAAAGACTTCGTTCCTGCTACAAACAATGTAACATTATTAGCAGGTGTCGATATGGTAATCGGCGGATTCATACTTGGCGCTGTATTATCAGCTGACTATACAAGATATCAGAGAACAAGAAAAGACGTATTTAAATCATCATTCTTTGGTATCCTGCCAATAGGTGTTGTCCTGCTTTGGGCAGGCGCTGTATTCGCTATAGTTGCAGGTTCCGAAGATTTAACTGTTATCTTTATCGGACTTGGAATTCCTGTTCTTGGACTTCTGAGCCTTATACTTTCAACTTGGCCGGCAAACTCAGCAAATGCATATTCTGCAGGTCTCGGTTTCCTGAAAGTATTTAGAATGAGCGACAAACACAGAATAAAGATCACTCTTATCTGCGGTCTTGCGGGAACTATTATCGGATCATTTGAAATTATTTTCTACTTCGAACAGTTCCTTACATACTTAGGACTTATCATTGCTCCATTTGCAGGTGTTATGCTTGTTGACTACTTTGTTATCGGCAAAGGCGATCCTGCTAACTGGGCTCCTACAAAAGGCTTTAACTGGCCTGCTATGATAGCTCTTGCTATCGGTGTTTTAGCGGCGTTATTCATCCCATGGGGGATCCTCAGTGTAAACGGAGTTATAGCTGCAGCTATCGCAACTCTTATCCTTAGAAAAATCATGCCGCAGCCTGAAACAACAACACTGGAAGAAATGAATATTACTCTTGATGAATAAGGATCTTATGCAGAGGTGAAAAAATGAGAGTTTTAAAAAGACAGGAAGTAATAGATATTATATACGGATGCACTATCCTTGGAACAGGCGGAGGCGGAACTTTAGAAGGCGGTATCGAAATAGTAGAGAAAGATTTTGAAGAAGGAAGAGAGTTTATCCTTGCAGATCTGAACGAAGTGCCTGATGAAGAAATCGTTGCATGTCCATACGTATGCGGATCTATCTCTCCGCTTAGCGAAGAAGAAGAAAAGAAATATGCAGGTCTTCCGGGAATGGAAGTTACTGAAGCTATGAAATCATTCCAGACTCTTGAAGAATACTTCGGAAAACCTTTCTATGGAGTTATCTCAACAGAGCTCGGAGGAGAAAATACTGCTGATGCATTCCACGTGGCAGCGTTACTGGGAAAACCTATCATCGATGCTGACCCTGCAGGAAGATCAGTGCCTGAACTTCAGCATTCAACTTTTTATATAAATGACGTGCCTATCACACCGCTGGCAGTTGCAACACCTTTTGGCGATACTGCTGTGATAAACAATGTTGTGAATGACTTAAGGGCTGAAGACCTTGTCAGAGCAATGGCTTGCGTAAGTAAAAATATTATTGGTGTAACAGACCATCCTGTAAAAGGATCTATTCTGAAAAAGAGCGTTATTCCTTCCGCTATCACATATTCTTTGAATATTGGTAAAGCGTTGAGAGAAGCTAATGAAAAAGGGAAAGACGCAGCAGTAGCTATTACTGAAGCTGCCGGCGGAAAAATATTATTCAGAGGAGAAGTAAAAGATTATTCTTGGGAAACATTAGATGGATTTACCGTTGGCGATGTTACTCTGGACGGCGAAGGCGAATTCGAAGGCCATGAGTACAAAGTATGGTACAAGAATGAACATATCCTCTCTTACAGAGACGGTGAAGTGGATGTAACAGTTCCTGATCTTATCTGTATCATCGATTCTGAAGGTGTTCCTGTAACCAACCCTTACTATGAAAAAGGACAGAGACTTACAATATTCGCACTTCCTGCACCTAAAGAATGGACAACAAAACGCGGTCTTGAAGTTTTCGGACCAAGAAGCTTTGGATTTGATTTAGACTACATTCCTTTTACAGAAAAATAGGAAATAGAAAGAAATGTTATGGAAAAATACGAAAAAGAATATATTGAATCTTTACAAAAGCTTATAAGCATAAAGAGCGCTAAATATGACGGCAAGGATGCCTATGAACCTTCTGAAGGAAAGCCTTTCGGAGAAGGAATAGCAGAGGCTTTAGAGTATACTTTGGAGCTTTGCAGTTCCTTTGGCATGAAAGTTAAGAACTGCGATGGTTATGCAGGTTATGCTGAGATAGGTAAAGGCGATGAAATGATGGGGATCCTGATGCATCTTGATGTGGTGCCGGAAGGCAGTGACTGGGATCATCCGCCGTATGGAGGAGAGATCCACGATGAAAAGCTGTTCGGAAGAGGAGCTATCGATGATAAAGGCCCTGCAATGGCTGTTATATATGCTATAAAAGAGCTTATGGATGAAGGATTTGAATTCAATAAGCGAGTACGTCTTATCTTCGGATGCGATGAGGAAAGTGACTGGGAATGTATGGATCACTATGTGGCAAATGAAGAATGTCCGGACTTTGGATTCACTCCTGATGCCGACTTCCCAATGATATACGGTGAAATGGGTATTATGGATGCGGAATTCGTTATGGATCTGCCAAAGGGCGAAACTTTGGTCATTTCCGGAGGCGAAGCTTCAAATGCTGTTCCTGACAAGTGCAAAGCTTCAGAAGGAGATAGGATAATTGCAGAAGCTCGCGGTGTTGCTGCTCATGCAAGCACTCCATGGGAAGGTGATAATGCTATCTCCAAAGTAATGGCAGTGCTTTACGAAAAGAAGGATGAACTCAACTGTTCAAATGAAATGAAAGCCTTCATCGATTTCTATAACGACAAGATCGGATCTGCTATCCATGGAGAAAAGATCGGCTGCGGTTTTGAGGACGAAGAAACCGGAAAACTGACTTTCAATGTAGGTGTGATAACTGTTAAGGATGGTCAGGTGCGTCTTGTGACTGATCTGAGAGTTCCGGTAACTGTAAAACCTGAGATCGTTAAAGAAAACCTGGAAAAGTCAGCCGCAGAATACGGTGTGAGACTTGAAAACTATGAATTTATGGATCCTGTTTTTTCACCGCGTGACAGCAAGCTTGCCAAGACTTTGCTGGGTGTATACAGAGAATATACCGGAGATGACAGTGAGCCTCTCACAATGGGTGGAGGGACCTATGCAAGAGCTATGGCAAATGTCGTAGCCTTCGGACCGCTGTTCCCGGGCCGTGAAGCCACAGAGCACATGAAAAATGAATATATTCTTATAAAAGATCTTATGGATATAAAAGAGATCTACAAACGTGCAGTAAAAGAACTGTGCAAAAACTAATGAAACTAGGCCCCCGACAAAGTTCGGGGGTTTTTAAGTGGCGGTATGTAAAATGAAAAAATATAGATTGATTATATGTGACAAAAACTTATATAATAAGAGTAATATAATACTATTTGAAAAGGAGTACAGCGTGAAGATAAAAGGTTTAAAAAAGGCGTTATGTCTTAGTATATGTGCGTTTATGCTGACAGGGTTGTTTCCGGTGACATCAAATGCAGCGGTAAATAAACTGGATGCTTATGATGCATATTATGATTTCCTTCAGGAAGAAGCAGACAGGATAGGCCAGCCTATTCGTGACAATGATTATTATAATATGTTCACTGACGAGATACAAAGAAACTCTAAGGTAGAGAAGATCCTGGCAGCGCATCTTTTAGATGTAACAAATGACGGTGTAGAGGAACTGATCCTCAAAAGATATATTACCAATAATTCGGGAGCCCTGCTCGATCCAAGCGATACGGAATGGATATGTATCTATACATATGAGAATGGTGAACTGAGACGAATAGGGCAGAATCTAGACTGGGCCTATAGTGCAGGAAACGGCAGCTGGGGATACTATGAACCGGATGGATATATTGGCTATATCCTTAGCAGTCATAACTACCCATATATTTCTGATGAATGTATCTATTATTGCAAGAACAGTAACGGAAAAGTTTATTTGGCGGATCTGGATCCTGATTCTTTAGATGAAGTTATTAGTTTTTATTCATATAACGGGACGCTTATGGAGAGAAGTGTGAAGTTCCATGCAAACTTTGTCCCTTACTATGTAGGAAGCGTAGCTTCATCTTACGGCAGATATCTGCACGAAGTGAACGGTACTCAGGTAAGTAAAGATCAGTATTATGCTGCAAAGAATGCGTACATAAGCGGCGGATATTATGAACTTAGAAATAATGATTATAACGCGGTGCTTAATACACTGAGCAATGCGATCGAATCGTATTACATACCTTCAAGCTGGGCAGAGGCTGAAGTAAACAAGGCTATCAGCAATGACTACGTTCCTGAGCAGCTTCAGAAGGGATATACCGAAGCCATCTCTCGTGCGGAATTCTGTGCACTTGCCACCCAATTCTGCGAAACATACACAGGCAAGAAGATCAGCGAACGAATGGAATTCACTGATACAAATGACGTGAATGTTCAGAAGATGGGAGCAGTAGGCGTAGTAAACGGCACCGGCGACGGAGCTTTTTCTCCTGACAAAAACCTTACAAGACAAGAAGCGGCGACGATATTAGCTCGTCTCGCGGACTATATGGATATAGAACTGGAAAACGGCACATTAGCGTTTGCAGATAACGGAAAGATCAGCAGCTGGGCTAAAGACTCTGTTGCAAGGATATCGGCATCCGGGATCATGAACGGTGTCGGAAACAATACATTCGATCCTTTAAGCTCTTATACAAGAGAACAGGCTATCCTGACTATAATTCGTCTTGATAAGTAAAGCTTTGCTTACGAGGATCTGATTTACGGTATTCTATAGGTAACGGTGGTTTTGAAAGAGGAGATAGGAAAATGAAGAAGAAATGTTATATCCTGGCACTGGTTTCGTTTGTATTAGCCATAGCAATTTTTGTGTTTACATATTTTTTCTTTCATTACCTAGGAACTGAGGGTGTATTTACATCTGTATTTCATGAAGAGCCGGTCAAGCCTTATGTTACCGAGCTTTTAGGTGAATTTGGTGTAATGTTCCTTTTTACCGGAACTATTAGTTTGCTTATAGGCAAAATATTTTTCTCAAAAAAAGACAACAAATAAAATCAAAATTGTACAGCCATGCATTTGAAGTGTATGGCTGTTTTGAAATAATGTAGAGAAGGGAGAACAATATGAAAAAGATAGTAGCTATAAATGCCAGTCCCAGGGTGGAGTGGAACACAAGTACTTTAGTAAGAGAAGCGTCAAAGGGTGCAGAGGCAGAAGGAGCGCAGGTGAAGGTGTTTGACCTTTATGAATTAGAGAAATTTACAGGCTGCATTGCCTGCTTCGGCTGCAAGTTACCGGGGCATTTGGGAGCCTGCGCTTACAAAGACGGTCTGGCAGAAGTGCTGGAAGAAATAAGGGATGCAGATGGTCTGATCATAGGAACACCGAACTATCTGGGAGATGCAAGTGCAGCATTTCGCGCTTTGTATGAAAGACTGGTTTTCCAGTACATCACATACAAAAAAGAGCCCGCAAACTACAATAAACGCAGCATACCGGTTCTTCTCATTATGACCAGCAACTGTGCTGAAGCTCAGTATCCACAGAGGGGCTATGATAAAGTTTTAGAAACTTACCAGAATATGTTAAGCAATATGGTGGGCCCAACGAAGGTGCTGATTTGCGGTGAAACCTTACAGGTCGATGATTACAGTATATATAACTGGACTAAGTATGATCCGGAGGTCAAAAAGGCTCGTCACGAAGAAGTATTTCCGGGTAAAATGAAGGATGCGTTTGAATTGGGCGCAGAGATGGTTAGAGTATAAAGCAAATTATGGGGGAAAATCGTGAAGTTACTATGTGATAAAAAAGCCATAACCGATATCTTTGACGTTTTGGAATTGAAATATGAGTGTTTGGGTCAAGTATATGTAAAAGGATGGGAATGTGTGCATCTGCCAAATCATTTATTCTTTTTTGAACAGAATGCTGATAACACAGAAACCTTTGATTTAGTGGAAATGTCAGACGAGGAAATCTGGGAATTGGATAAGATCCAGACAGGCATTGTACTGGCTAAACAGACAGTTAAGATCGAATCAGAATCAATAATAAAAACAGACGATAAGGACTGCTTTATATATGTCAGGAGACAGGATGACATAGATCCGGCAAGCTTCGATCATTTTGAAAGAGTGGTTTCATATAAAAAGAAAAAGCAGCTTAATGCAAGCGATCTTTATCTATTTATACCGGGAAAAACAGAAAAGCAGAGCAAAGCTTGGGAGGAACTCCCTGAAGTAAACAGCGAGTTTTTCAATATTTTTAAGGATAATATCCAGGAGATCATAAGACAGGAGTACAATTCCGATTACGTTAAAAAACTTGATAGAAAATGTATCGGCAAGGTCACTCTTGAATTAGAAGACACTGTAGACGGAAATATATATTATCAGGATGCGGTGGCAGGGATCGTGAAGCATGAGACAGGATTCTGTATTATGGAAATAATGATCCCGAACTGTTCGATAGGCGGAGTCAAGCTGCTGAATTACTACTGCGGCAATATGCTTAATATTCGTTATAATAACGAAGCTTATTCTGTAGAAGATTTTATGCTTCATCTCAAACTTCGCAATTACGGTAAAAAACGCAGTATGGTGTTCTCCTATGATGAAATGACAGAAGAAGAGAAGATAAATACTTTGGCAAATGAAGAATTCCCGATGGGCGTGATCGGCGGAGACTTTCTCGAAAAAGTAAGATGTGAGAATATCGCTCAGTATGATACGGCAGAAGTGTTTGTATCCAATGAAACAATGCTGGAAAACTGTAAAGATATAAACATATTTGGGGATGAAAGACTCGTATATAACGCAATAGAGATATTTTTCCTTGAATTGATACTGTTTCAGGATGCCGCTATCGACAAGATATATATAGATTTACAAAATGAAAGCGATAAACAGCGCGGATTTAGAGATATTTCAAATGCAACGGAAAGATATGAACAGCTGAGTTTTGATATGGCGCAGGCAATGAGGTTTGGAGACTATAATCAGTTCAACTTCCCTACAGTAAGATCTTCCGCAAAGCGTATCGCAGAGTGCTTTGGTTTAGATCAGGTGTTTGAAAAATATCAGGTAAATAAAGAACTGCTGGCTACTATGATCGAATCAAACAAGCGTAAAGTAAGCGAACGGCAGAACAGGATAAAAAACATCTTCCTGCTCTTGATATCCGCAGTTTCTGTAGTTGCTACCGTAGGAGAGATACTTGATGCGTGGCTGTCAAATGAACAGACTAAGGTAAATGCATATTTAATTGCCTTAGGCATAGTGTCGCTGGGATTCTTTGTATATATGCTGATCGCGTTTATTGATGCAAAAAGAAATAGGAGTATAGACAGTAAATAGGAGTTGGAAATGAAAAGAAAGCATTTTTTTGAAAAACATGCAGATTTAAAAGTAGATGGTATCGTGAGCAATCCTCCGGTAAATATGTTTCCTCAGGAAACCGACTGGACTTGTTCCATTGCCTGTGTGAGAACTCTGTTATCCGGTGTAGTGGAAAAAGTTCCTTCTGAAGAAGAACTGGTAAAGAAATATGAAATGACACCGGGGCCTTACTATTCTAAAGACATGAAGAAGAGAGGCATGTTTTCTGAATACGATATCATATATGGATGTGATCATCCTGATGCAGAATTTGAGTATGTTCTTGAGCTGATGAAAGATGGATACCATGTCATGCTGGAATGCATGTATAACTATGCTCACTGGTTCGTGCTTTTAGGATATTATCCTCTTGCAGGGGGCGAGCTGGAAAAAAGCAGCCTGCTGATCTACGATCCATATTACGACAATGTACGCCTGCTGAACGCAGATGAATTCCTGGCTATGTGGATAGATGGGGACTATATCAATTCACAGGTCAGGAAGGATTTTGTGGCAATAAGGGAAGGGGATCATAGTGAACTATAATGTATCTAAACTATTTAGCGTATCTAACTGCCGAGTAGTGTTTGCTGAAAATATGGAAATTGCTAAAGCTGTAGAGAATGCTGTTTTTGCAGAGGAACCTAAATATGCTGCCGGAATAAATCCTGCACTTGCTGCGAAGAAAAAACTGGGTCCTTTTACACTGAAGAACAAAAATATCCTTTGGAACATTCTTAGTAAGACAAAAATAATGGATAACAAAGGCTCTGAATACTTGAAAAACCAGCTTAAGGCCTTGAATCTGTATCCTTATGCAGAACGCATTCCCGCTGAGCTTAGCATAGGTCAGCTGCAGCGTGCATCTATCTTATACGATGCTTTAGAACATAAAAAACATTTCCTGATCAATGATTACACTGCTAATGATAAAAGCAACGGCCAGACTATTGCAAATTGGATGAAAGAATCTGATATGTTTGAATTAGTGCCTTGTGAATACATTTGGATCACCGATATGAGTAAAAATAATTTCAAGGAAAAGGTTAAGAATTGTGATGTAAGCTCTGATTTTTATACTTTTTTTACCGTTTTAAACAATAATGTGGTAAAGATCGACTTTCCTGAATCAAAAGTCACACTAAAATCTGAACCTGCTGAGGATAATGCTGAAAAGAAATCTGACAGCAAACTTGAAAGCTTGAATTCGATAGAGTATTACGCTATGTTATCCGTGCTTGAGTATCAGAAGGAATTGGGAGTAAAACCGGGCATGACACCTGAGGAAATGTACGAAGAAGGACGAAAATATGACATTTTTTCGAGTGATGGGCCTAATACCGGGACAGATGAATCATGGAAGGCGATCGACTGGTATGAAAGGGCTTCTGTTGCGGGAAGTATAGAAGCTCAAAATCGTCTTGGTATGATATATCAATATGGCCTGCGAAACGGCAAAAAGAATTATAAGGCGGCGCTTTATTGGTATGCCCTGGCGCTTACAGAGAAAGATTATGATCCTAATGAAATGTATTTAACCGAAGGAGATCCTTATCATACTGTAATTAAAAGCATGAAGGAAATACTTCGCATATTCCCTGAAGGCGTTGAAATGGTCCGTGAACGAGCAGGGGAAAAAGCGGAAGCTCTGATCAAAGACGTTGAAAATTTGTCAGATTTTTGTTTATAAGCAGAAATATTATCCAAAAGTCACAACTGCACGAAGAACCACGGATCAATCGTAAAACAAGCCCTGTCAGGGCGGCAAGAGTCAGACAG
>JAFXHN010000094.1 GCA_017536365.1 Bacillota bacterium
TACGATTTGAGAAGATACCCCGGAAACAGCAGGGGTATCAAAACCCGAAAGACCCTGTAATACCAAGCATTTGAGAAGAAATACAAGACTTATATGGAGTTATAAAAAGATGATAAAAATACTATTCATTTGCCACGGCAATATCTGCCGCAGTCCAATGGCAGAGTTTGTTATGAAAGATTTAGTTAAACGTGAAGGACTTGAGGAAAAGTTTTATATAGAATCCGCCGCTACTCATACTGACAACATCTACAATGGAGTAGGGGATCCGGTATATCCTCCTGCAAGGAAAAAGCTGGCTGAACACGGTATAAGCTGTGCAGGGAAGACTGCCCGCCTTATAACCAAGAAAGACAAAGACGAATTCGACTACCTCATATGTATGGATTCTGCGAATGTAAGAAACGTTACAAGAGTTATGGGTAAAGATGCGGGGTCTAAGATATCCATGTTCCTTGAATATGCCGGAGAGTACAGAGATATTTCTGATCCTTGGTATACAGGGGATTTCGAAGCAACCTGGCAGGATGTCAAGAAGAGCAGTGAAGCATTCCTTCAGCACTTGAGAGAACAGGGCCTTGTTTAATTTGGAGGATAATATGAACATATACGAAGTAATAACAAAACAATCTCAGATATACGACAGCTTTTATCTCTACGATGAAAGCTGTATTTTAGATAACACTCAGAAGCTTTTGGACAGCTTTCCGGGAGTTGAGTTTCTTTACTCTGTAAAATGCAATCCTAACACCAATGTACTGAACTGCGTTTTTGGTCAGGGCTTTGGTGCTGATGCTGCTAGTCTTGGGGAAGTGCTGCTTTCCTGTAAAGCAGGTCTTCCTAAAGAGAAGATATATTACTCAGCTCCGGGCAAAACTCTGAAGGATATCAGAGAGTCTATAGAAAAGTCATTCCTTATAGCTGACAGCATCGATGAGATCCATCGTATTCAGAAAGTTGCGGAGGAAATGGATATAAAGGTGAAGATAGGTCTTAGGATAAATCCTGACTTTACATATTTAACTGATTCGGGCGTTTCTTCTAAGTTTGGTATCGACGAGGATCAGGCTGCAGAGTTTATAACAAACAGCAGCTGTGACAGAGTGCGCATAAACGGTATTCATGTACACCTCAAGAGTCAGGAACTTGATGCTAATATCCTGGCAGGATATCATAAAAAGATGTTTGTGCTTGCTGAGAAATTTGACAAGCTTTGCGGAGGGCTGGAATACTTAAATCTTGGTTCCGGCATAGGTATCCCTTATGAAGAGGGAGATGCTCCCTTTGATCTTTCTTACCTTTCATCTTCAATGGAAAAGGAACTGGCCGGATTCAAAACCATTTGTTCTGATACAAAGGTTATGATAGAAGTAGGAAGATTTGCGGTATGCAAGAGCGGTGTTTATGTTACTAAAGTTCTTGACCGTAAAGTGTCCCACGGAAAAACATATATCATTCTTAAAAATACTATGAATGGTTTTATAAGACCTTCACTGGCTAAAATGGTACTGAGCTACACAAATGAATTATCTCCTAAAGGTACAGAACCTCTTTTCACAAGCAGAAATGCTTTCTCCTTCATTACCTTGAAAGAAGGGGACGAAGAAGAGACCGTTACTCTTGTGGGGAATCTCTGCACATCTGCAGATGTTATTGCTGAGGATATAACTCTTCCGCGTCTTGAAGCGGGGGATCTGGTGGTTATAAACAACGCCGGGGGTTATGCTGCTGTGCTTTCTCCGATCCAGTTTTCCTCTCAGGAAAAGCCTGCAGAGCTCTTCTTAACAGCAAAGGGAGATATAACTGTATAAATGGAAGGAGATGTCACTCAATTCTTGACAAATCCCCATATATCCGTTAAAATTAATCGGTCATAAAAGAATGGTATCCCTCATGGGAGGGAACTGTATCTTTTCGGCAGGTCGGCTGCCAAAACTTTAGGGCGTGATGCCCGCAAAAATTAGATTCATTATGGAGGTGAAGCCATACTAAACGGTTGAGAAGATTACAAAAGGAGACATTCATAAGAATGCTTTTTATTTGAACCTATTTATAACCGGTTATGGCGTATCTGCTGAGGCGGAACACTAAGACCCAAGCAAGACAGCAAAGTATACTTCAAACTCGTATCGCATATCATTACAGGCGGTGACGGGTATTTTGTATTATTACATTCAAGAAATGCGGAGGTCATATAATGGACAAGAAAGAAATCAAATATGCAAGCTCCTGGAAAGAGCAGTTCTCTGCCAGGGGCGTTATCATCGGTATTATCGGAGCTATTATCATCACTTGCTCCTCAATGTTTATAGCTTTAAAAATCTCATCACTGCCATGGCCTATCATGTTTGTGGCACTGGCATCTATGTTCGCACTTAAAGCCTGCGGAAAAACCAACATCAACGAGATCAACGTTACTCACACTATAATGTCAGCCGGAGCTATGGTTGCCGGCGGTCTTGCGTTTACTATTCCTGGTATCTGGATGCTTGATCCTGATGCGGAAGTAAGCACACTTACACTTTTGGTTGTAACACTTGGCGGTGTTGTTCTCGGCCTTATATTCACATCATTATTCAGAAAACACTTTATAGAAAAAGCACAGCTCCCTTACGCTATGGGACAGGCTGCAGCTGAAACTCTGGTAGTAGGGGACCAGGGCGGTAAAAAGGCCGGTATACTTTTTGCATCAATGGGTATAGCAGCTGTATTCACATGGCTCAGAGACTGGGTGGCAGCTATTCCTGCAACATTCATGTCAAGCAAAATGGTTGCGTACGGTTCACTTGGAGGAATCTGGCTTTCACCAATGCTTATTTCTGTAGGCTACATAATAGGACCTGTTGCCATCGGCGTATGGTTCATTGGCGCAATTATCGGTGACGTTGGTATCCTCATCGGCGGTCAGTCAATGGGTATCTTCGATGCTGTTACAGCTGCAAATATCAAATCATCTCTTGGTATCGGCCTTATGGTAGGTACAGGTGTTGCTATCATCCTTAAAGAGATCCTTCCAAGAGCTAAAGCTATCTTTGGACCTATGTTCAAAAAAGGAGAAAACGGCGATTCTATCGTAGGACTCAGATGGGCTCCTATCGTAATGGTAGTTCTTGCTTTCCTCTTCACATTAGTAGTTGATATGCCTTTCGTTGCTTCTATCATCACTATTTTAGGTGTATGGATCGCAACCGCTATGTCTTGCCAGTGCGTAGGTCAGTCAGGTATCAACCCAATGGAAATTTTCGGTATCATCGTTCTTATAGCTGCTAAAGCTTGCTCATCTATAGGACAGCTTGAAGCATTCTTCGTAGCTGCTGTAGTTGCTGTTGCCTGCGGTCTCGTAGGGGACGTTATGAACGATTTTAAAGCAGGTTACATGCTCAAATCAGATCCTAAAGCACAGTGGTGCGGTGAAGCTATCGGCGGTGTGGTAGGCGGTATCGTTTCAGTTATCATCCTTATCGCTATCATAGGTGCTTACGGCGTTGGCGCATTCGGTGACCCTGAACTCTTCCCGGCTGCACAGGCTTCTGCTGTTGCTGCTATGGTTGGCGATATCAGTCATCTTCCTGCGTTCATTATAGGTTTAGTTGTGGCTGTAGTTCTTTACTTCCTCAAGTTCCCTGTAATGACACTGGGTCTTGGTGTATATCTGCCATTCTATTTATCAGCTACAGCATTTATCGGCGGTGCTTTAAGATTCATCGTTGACAAAGCTGCTCCTAAGTTTGAAAAATCAGGAACAGGTCAGATCATCGCTGCAGGTCTTCTCGGCGGCGAAGGTATCATCGGTGTAGTTATCGCTATTATAATTGCTATTCAAGCTATGGCATAATTGAATTTTCTGGCGGGGTGGTTTCATCCCGCCGTAGTTATATTATTTTTACTTTGGGAGAATTTTATGAAAGAGATCAAAATATCAGATATCAAAGGCATAAAGGTCGGCCATGCTCAGAATATAGAAGGCGGCACAGGATGTACTGCTATAATCTGCGAACAGGGTGCTTTTGCCGGTGTCGATGTAAGAGGCGGCGGCCCTGCATCAAGGGAAACTGAGCTTCTGAAGCCTATCAACATGATACAGCAGATCCACTGCGTGATGCTTTCCGGAGGCAGTGCCTACGGTCTTGCAGCCGGTGATGGTGCAATGTATTACCTTGAAGAAAAAGGCGCAGGATTCGATGTAGGCGTTGGAACAGTGCCTATCGTATGCGGAGCTTCTCTTTTCGATTTAGTGGTGGGAGATCCAAAATGCAGGCCTGACAAGGATATGGGATATGAAGCTTGTAAGAATTCTGAGTCTGATGAAGAGCCTGCGGAAGGCAATGTGGGAGCCGGTACAGGAGCTACCATTGGCAAGTTCAAAGGTATCGACTACATCATGAAGAGCGGTCTTGGTATCTATGCGGTGCAGATAGGTGATGTGCAGTGTGCTGCTGTTGTAGCTGTAAACGCACTTGGTGATGTTATAGACTACGACACTCACGAAAGGATCGCCGGTATGCTCAACAGTACAAAGGACGGTATCGGAAATACTGTTGAAGCTATGTACGAAGAAATCGGAAAGGCTAAGAATGTGTTTACCGGAAACACGACAATAGGCTGTATCATTACAAACGCAAAGCTAAACAAAGATCAGTGCAACAAGCTTGCTCAGATCGCTCATAACGGTTATGCGAAAGTGATCAGTCCTGTTCATACATCAGCTGATGGAGATACTATCTTCGTTATGGCTACTGGAGAAGTTGAGGTGGGCCCTGATTCACTGGGAGCTCTTGCTACAGAAGTTATGGCTAGGGCTATAAACAGAGCTGTGAGAAAAGCAGAACCTGCATACGGACTTAAAGCCGCATCAAGCTTTAATAAATAATAAAAATACAGTCCTTGGAGAAAATATCTTCAAGGACTTTTTATAGCTTTAAACCTGACGTAATGACATTGTATTGACATATTGGGCTGCAGGTGATATATTCTAACTAAGGAGATGATAGTATGTCAGAATATTTAAATGTGGCGAAAGCGCCAAAAGATTCTACTTTTCAGGTGAGAATAAATTCGGAGATAAAACGAGCAGTTGAAGAAATTTATGCAAGAACAGGGATGACTTTAACAGATGCTTTTAATACTTTCATACAGCAGTCTTTAAACGTTGAAGGTCTGCCTTTTTTAGTGACACAAAACAGCAAAGAAGCTTTAAGAGAACAGGCTGTAGCATTGGTTATGATGGACTTGAAACGTGCTGAACAGCGTGCTGAAAATGAAGGCTGGATCGATGCTGACGATCTTGAAAGAGAACTGGGGGTCACTGATTGAAGAAAATAGTATATTCACCGGATGCAGCAGATAAACTTAGGGCAATAAATAGAGCTATTCTGATACAATATGGAAGTCA
>JAFXHN010000095.1 GCA_017536365.1 Bacillota bacterium
ATCGTAAGCAATGATATGAGCGAAGATTTAGTTTACAGCCTTACAAAAGCACTCTTCGAAAGCAAAGATGCTATCACAGCAGGACATGCTAAAGGTGCTGAATTAGATACAACTTATGCTGTAGAAGGCGTTTCAGTTCCATTCCACCCAGGCGCACAGAAATATTTCGAAGAAATCGGAGTATTATAATAACTGCTTCTGCTAGGATATTTTATGGCTGAGAAAAAGCCTCAAAGACTATTAATTACTATAGCAGCCGCAACAGCAATACTTGCTGTTGCGGCTCTGCTAATCTTTATTGGAGGAAACGACGATAAAGAAATGCTTGTTTTGACCGATGGAAATACCGGAGAAGAGTATGTATCTTTTGAAGCATACGAAGGAATGGAGTTCGGGGTTTCTTTTATTCATTCGGTGAATAAAAGTGAAGTATATGAAGTTTACGAGATCATAGACGGTGATATCGTTTTAATGAGTTGTTTATATTCTGCCTTCGGAGCCGGAGTGGCGACGGAGATAGAGGACGGCCAGACTTTGGAATATACCGAAGATGGCAAAATGCTGATTTCGAATATTAATCGGGTAATACCGAACTTATCATATATAGTAGGGACCGTATCAGACCACGTTCTGCGCATAGAAGGTGAAGAGATAAGTCTGAGAGAACTGTGCGGCAGAAACAGCGTGGTAAGGTTTTCGATTAGTAAATAAGGATATTTGTAGATAAGGAGGGTTGACAATGTCTGACGAATTAAAAGACAAGGAATTGCAGACTGAAGATGATATAGTGTTAAGTCAGGCATCTGAAAATGCTCAGAAAGCCATAGACGAAGAAGTCGATGTTGAAGCTGTATTGAAAGAATTCGACAGAGAATCTAATACAAGACATTTCGCCGGCGTTCCTAAACTTGTAGTTAGATATATGCTGGTTGCTTTTGCTGCATTCTGTATCTGGATGAATGCATTCAGTACACTTCCGGAACAGGTGCGAAGAGCTACTTTTGTAGGAATGATAGTGTTTATGATTTTTATGCTTTTCCCTGCAAAGAAAAAGCAGAACAAAGTCAAGATCAACTATGTTCCGTGGTATGATTTTATTTTAGGCATAGTAGGAGGAGGATGTTTCTTCTATTATGTATTTAACTTTGAAGAGATTGTTGCAAGAGCAGGAATAAATACGCAATTAGATATTATAATCGGAGTCATAGGTATCCTTATATTAGCAGAAGGATGCAGAAGAGCCGTTGGTATTCCTATCCTTGTGGTAGTGGCAGCATTTATTGCATATGCGTTTTATTCGGGATTCTCTTTGAAGAGAATAATCGCACATTTGTTCTATACGACAGAAGGCGTTATAGGGACTCCTCTTGGTGTATGTTCAACATTTATCGTACTGTTTATTATTTTCGCAGCATTTCTTGAAAAAACCGGGGTCGGTAAATTTTTTATCGACGTAGCCAACTCTATAGCCGGCTCAGCTACTGGTGGACCTGCTAAAGTAGCTATTATTTCCAGTGCTCTTCAGGGAATGATTTCAGGAAGTTCTGTAGCAAATACAGTAGGTTCAGGAAGTTTTACTATCCCGATGATGAAAAAAACCGGATATAAACCGGAATTTGCGGCTGCGGTAGAAGCAGCGTCTTCAACAGGAGGACAGCTTATGCCTCCTATCATGGGAGCGGCGGCTTTCCTTATGGCGGAAATAACAGGGATACCGTATAAAGATATTATTATTGCGGCTATCGTGCCTGCATTCTTATACTTTACAGGAATATTCCTGATGGTACACTTTGAAGCTAAAAAGCTTGGTCTTAAAGGATTAAGAAAAGAAGATCTTCCTAAGTTCGGCAAACTTATGCTTTCAAAAGGATATCTTCTGTTACCGTTAGTAGTGCTCGTTGTTTGCATGATGACAGGTTCAACTGCTTCAAGATCTGCTCTTTATGCTATTGCTGTAAGTATAATAGTAAGTTTATTTAGATCTGAAACAAGAATATCTCCAAAAGGTGTTCTTGATGCGTTGGAAAACGGTGCAAAGAATACATTGGGAGTTGCAGCGGCATGTTCTGTTGCAGGTATGATCGTAGGCGTAGTTACTCTTACAGGTATAGGCCTTAAACTGGCAAGCGGACTGCTTACATTATCAGGTGGAATTCCTATCGTTGCGCTGTTCTTTACAATGATCGCATGTATCATTTTAGGGATGGGTGTACCTACAACAGCAAACTATGTAATCATGGCAACGATCACTGCGCCGATCGTAGTTCAGCTGGGAGTACCTGTACTTGCAGCTCATATGTTCGTATTCTACTTCGGTATCGTTGCGGACATTACACCTCCTGTAGCTCTGGCTGCATATGCAGGCTCAGCTATAGCGAAATCCGAACCGCTGAAAACCGGTGTTACAGCTACAAGGATAGCTATCACAGCGTTCCTTGTACCGTATGTGTTTGCGTTTAATCCTCAGATGCTTATCATCGGAGCGGATTCACCTCTTACAGTTGTACAGATAACACTTACTGCGTTGATCGGTATGTACGGAATCGCGACAGGTATGGAAGGATTTATGAGAACTCTGCTCCCTGTATATATAAGACTGCCTCTTATTGCGGCCGGCTTATGTATGATAGTTCCGGGTACTGTTACAGACATTATCGGTTTCGCGGTGATTGCACTGGTATTTATTTGGCAGAGAACTAAAAAAGTCAATAAAGATCCTATGATCGCTGCATAGAATGTGTTTAAATCAAATGATATTGTTAAGGAGCTGTTGTAAACAGCTCCTTTTTGACTTTTAATATCCGATTATTGTGTAAATCGAATGTTTTTGATATAATTTTGTAATAAGTGTTAACAATAATGATTGTATATTATTTTGTAAGGAAGAAAGGGGATATATTATGAAATTAGCAAACAAATCCATCGTAGTAACAGGCGCATCTGCAGGTATGGGGAAAGGCATCGTAGAACTCTTTGTTAGGGAGGGCGCTAATGTTGTTGCTGTAGCAAGAAGAACAGAAAGACTGGAAGCTTTAAAGGAATCTTTGAAGGATGCTCCGGGAAAACTTGTTCTTTTTACAGGAGATGTTTCCAAGAGAGAAGATAATGAAGCAATGATCGATATGGCGATATCAGAATTCGGAAGACTGGACGTTCTTGTTAATAATGCAGGTGTTATGGATGATATGTCAGCTATGGCTGATGTTACTGACGAAAAATTTGAATTCGTAATGGGTGTCAATGTATACGGACCGCTGTGTTCCATGAGAAAAGCATGTCAGGTTTTCTTGAGCCAGGGTGATGGCGGCAACATTATTACGATTTCATCTGTAGGCTCTATGCATCAGGCTGCAGGTGCTATCTACTGTGCATCCAAAGCAGCTATAAATGCTTACTGCAGACATATTGCGTTCACATATATGAAAGAAGGGATCCGCAGTAATATTATTGCTCCGGGCGGTATTTCTACTGAGATCAGCACATCAATGGGCATGCCTAATATGGACGGGTTTGCAAGGGTTAAACCGGTTCAGGATTTGGCTCCGGCTCCAGGGCAGCCGTCTGATATTGCAAACACAGCTCTTTTCCTGGCATCAGATGATTCTTCTTATGTAAACGGCGTTATCATTCCTGTAGACGGAGGCTGGAGTGCATTTTAATTTAAAAGAAAAAAACCTTGGACTGCAGCGTATTATGCCTGCTGCCCAAGGGCGATTTTTTTTATTAAATGTTAGTTAAGAAGGCAGAAGCAAGGAGGAAGAATGAAAAGAGTATTGGTTTTTATATTAGTATTGGCGATGGTGATGTGCCTTGGCGGATGTAATGGAAGCGACAGCACAGGAGAAGGAACATCGGCGAGCCTGCAGATAAGTTTAGAAGATTGGCCGGTAATAGACGGGGCTACAGCTTTAGCTCCTTATTATGAAGCTATGGCGGCAGAACTGCTGGATATGCCTATAGAAGATGCGAGGCAGTATGTGCTTTGCAGCACTACGGATGGGGCTTATACAAATCTGATAAACGGAACTGCTGACATGATATTCTGTTCGCTGCCGTCGCAGGAACAGGTGGATGAGGCTGCTGCAAACGGAGTGGAATTTGAGTGTACGCCGTTTTTGAACGGAGGATTTGTATTCTTCGTTAACAAAGATAATCCTGTAGACAGTCTTACAGTAGAGCAGCTTCATGATATTTATTCCGGAGAGATCACAAACTGGAAAGAAGTAGGCGGAAATGATGAAGAGATCATTGCATACCAGCGTTCCGAAGGATCAGGAAGTCAGACCGGTATTTACAGGTATGTAATACCTAAAGAAGAGATAATGCCGGCTCCTACGGAAAAGATGATAGGAGATATGGCGGGAATAATAGATGTTGTCGCAGACTATGACAACGGATTGGGTGCTATAGGATACTCATATTATTATTATGTTGCAAATATGCATTATACGGATCAGATAAAGCTTATAGCTGTTGAAGGTGTAGTGCCAAGTGATCTTACTATAGCAGACGGAACATACCCTTTGATAAATCAGTCCCAGGTAATAATCAGAGCAGATGAACCGGAAGACAGCATTTTAAGGGAAATAATAGAATGGATAGTAAGTGAAGAAGGGCAGAAATTAGGAGAGGAAAACGGATATGTCAGAAATGCGGACTTATAAGAAAACAGCGATAGTGTTGAGCCTGGTTCTTGCGCTGAGTCTTGCCCTTTCAGGATGTTCCGATCCGGGAAGCAAGGTAACTTCTCCGCAGAATGTAAATTATTTTGTAAAAAATAATTTAGAGATCATTCCTGTTTACGAAGAATTTGAAGACGGCAGCGGAGATAATATACAAATCTCGGGATTAAAAGATAAGGCTGTTGAGAAGAAGATCAATGAGAAGATAAATAATGCATACATAGAATTAAGAGATAACGATGAGCTTCCGCCTTACAGAGGGATAAGGCAAAAAGTAAAAGAAGATTATGTGATGACATCGCATTATATTTATACGATAGTAGGTGCGAATGTGAACAATATCCTGTCTGTTTATATTATGGAAAATATAAGTATGGAAAACACAGAGGCATATTACTATTATTATTCTGATGTAAGGACAGTGAACCTCGATCTGAATACCGGTGAAGAGATAGCGCTGAAAGATGTATTTTGTGATGATGTGGATCATGAGCAGTTTCTGAACCAGTGCATTGAGGAAGTGGCTCTTGCTACCGGAGATATGGAAGAAGGCTATTATAACGGGGAAAATTCTATAAAGCTTACGGCGCCTTTTGAAGGGATAAATGAGGATCAGAAATTTTACATAAACGAATACGATGGAAGTGTTCAGCTGATTTTGGACTATGAAAATCCTGAGGTATATTGCGAATACGATTCTCCTGTATTTTTTAAGGCTGATATGGGGGAGACTTCTGCTTTAGGAAAAAGGTATTATGACGAAAAAAACTGTCTGTATGAAGATGAAACTAAAGTTTGTGTTATGCTGAGCAGGCCTTTTGATACGTCGCAGGCAATAATGGAAGATAAGGCAGTAGATATAGATGTAAATGCCGGAAATGCTCAGATGACGGTATATTCTACATATTATAGCGATATGCCTGCCGGTGCACTGAAGTATGCAGAAGGGCATGTCAGTCCCCCTGCCGGAAAGATAGAGTCATGTGCTGAAACTTTAAACAACTACAGAGAGATCTATGGCGAAGATGAAGTATATTTTGATGGGATGTATCGTATGGATTGCAGCAGATTCAGCGATCTGACTAATGTTGAAACTCATTTTTATGTAAATATCAATACTTCCGCGGGATCGGTGCTGCATAGAGCAAATGATACAGTATACTCATGTTTTAGAGGAGCGGAATATCAGCCTCTTGCAGTTGAAGATATCTTTGTTTCAAAAGAAGATGCAAAAAAACTTGTCACGGAAGCTTTTATGAAGCATTACGAAGACTATCTTGAAACTGAGGATGGCGTCGAATTATATGCAGATAAAGCGCATATGGAAAGATTCTTTAATGAAGCTTATGAAAAAATAAACGGTTTTATAGTGCTTGGATCATTTGTTATCTATAGCTATGACGGATGGGATCTTCTTCTTGATAAATATTTTCCGGGAGAGGACAACTGGATATATGGTTCGTTCTGTGAGATGGCAGAATATGAATATTTGGGAGTAGAGAATCTTAATATTTTTTGATGCGGCATGAATTTGTAAGAAAACTAAACTGGCGTGGCTAAAAGCCACGCCATATTTTTTACTGTTCTTTTTTGAGAAGATCTCTGATCTCTGTGAGGAGCTGGATGTCCTGTGGAGGAGCTTCCGGTTCCGGTTCAGGAGCAGGTGCTTCTTCCTGCTTTCTTTTTGCTTTTGATATAAGTTTGATAACAACGAAAATACTGAGAGCTATTATAAAGAAGTCTATAACATTCTGGATGAATGCACCGTACATAATAGCATTTTCCGGTGTAACGACAGTATCTCCTTCCATTACAGCAGGTGAAATAACGTATTTTAAATCTGAGAAGTTTACTCCGGATGTGACAAATCCGATAACAGGCATTATAAGGTCATTTACGATAGAAGTAACGATCTTACCGAAAGCGCCGCCTATAACAACGCCGACAGCCATGTCGATCACATTGCCTTTGAATGCGAATTCTTTAAATTCATCTTTGAACTTTTTCATCTTATTCTATGTATCCTCCTGAATCTTTTATATATGATTTATGATTATAACATATATGATTTATATTTGCTATTATGTAGAAAATTAATCTTTTTTGCGTTTTACTAAAGTCTGTATCGGTATCTGTGCAAGCAGAACTCCTATGAATATAAGCAGACAGCCAAGGCTTTCTCTTCCTGTGAGAGATTCGTTAAGTATTATAGCACCGCCTACCACAGCAAAGACGGATTCCAGGCTCAGGATAAGAGAAGCCAATGTCGGAGGAGTGTGTTTCTGTCCGACAATCTGAAGGGTAAATGCCACACCTACTGAGAGGAAGCCTCCGTAAAGGATAGGGATCGCTGAGGCGGTGATGTCTGCAAATGTAAAAGTTTCTAAAAGCAGTGCAAAGATGATACTGAAAACTGCCGTGATGATGAACTGTATAGCAGCTATTTTTATGCCGTCGGTTTTGTTTACGAAGTGATCTATAACTAATATCTGAACAGCCCAGAAAAGGGATCCCAGAAGTGTGAGGAAATCTCCCCAGTTCATGCTGAGCTCTCCCGGCAGGAGACACAGGAAATAAAAGCCTATTGCCGAAAGGAAAACTCCTATCCAAGCGTTGACAGGTATTTTCTTTTTTAGAAGCACCGATAACAGAGGCACTATCACCATGTAGAGAGCTGTAACAAAAGAGCATTTGCTCACGGTTGTAAACTGAAGAGCCACCTGCTGCAGTGATGAGCCGATAAACAGTGATGCTCCGCAGAGTATACCTGCTGTGAAAAGGGTTTTGTTTGGCTTTTTTTCAATAAAATATGGGTGTTCAGCGCAGCCTTCTGAAGATTTTTTTCTTTTATCCATTAAAAGAGAAAAACCTAATACACATAATGCCCCTATCGTGAATCTGCAGGCGTTAAAAGTGAATGGCCCTATAAATTCCATTCCTGTTTTTTGTGCAACAAAGGCAAAGCCCCAAATAGCTGCAGTCAGCAGCAGTATAAGTGAAGAACTTAATCTTTTTCCGTTCATACAGTTTCTCCTTATGTATAAATCAACCATAAAATTATCTATTGAAAAAAGTCTTTTGTCAATGGTTAAGAGGATATAAAGAAGGTTTATTTTGATTTATTGATTTAAAGCTTTGGCGAGGTTATAATATTTAACATAAAGGAAGGAAAGGAGATTTAGACTTGGCAAAATTTGTTGAGAGACCCCATAAGGTCAGATATCTTCAGGATATAAGGGAAATAATCCGATATGGTAAAGAAAATTACGGAGAATCTCCGGCCTATGAGGACAAACATTTTCCCGGAGAAACAGAAAGAAGGAAAATAAGCTACAGACAGCTTTATGATGATGTAAATGCGCTGGGCACTGCGCTGATCAAAAGAGGATTGAAAGGAAAGAAGATAGCGGTAATGAGTGAAAACCGCTATGACTGGGTGCTGACATACTACGCTGTTGCTTGCGGTGTGGGTGTGATAATTCCTTTGGACAGAGAGCTCCCTGCAGGAGAACTGGTGAATCTGCTTACAAGAGCACAGGCATCTGTACTGGTGTATTCTCAGAAGCAGAAAAAAGTCGTAGATGCGGCAATGGAAAAGTTGGACTTTATCGAATATCTGGTGGACATGGATGGCGAAGGCAACCAGTGGAGAAATCTGTCCATAAAAGGCCTGCTTGAAGAAGGATATAAATATATTGAAGAGGGCTGCAGGGAATATATAGATGCGGAGATCGACAACAGCGCGCTTATGGCAATATATTTTACTTCCGGAACAACGGGAAACTCTAAAGGAGTAATGCTTTCTCACAGAAATCTTACATCTAACGTTGAAAATATGCTCAAGAGAATGTATGTAAAAAGAACTGACAAAGGCTTGTCTGTTATGCCGATACATCATACTTTTGAGTTTACCTGTGAAGTGGTGCCGTGTATGGTAATGGGCGGTACTATGGTGTTCTGTGACGGCCTTAAATATATTCAGAAAAACCTTAAAGAAGACAAAATATCGGTCATGCTCGGCGTTCCTCTTGTGTTTGAAACCTTCCACAAGAAAATTTTCAATACCGCAAGGCTTAAAGGAAGTGAAGAAAAGCTTAGGAAAGGCATGAAGATCAACGCATTCCTTCAGAAACTCGGAATGGACAGATCAAGAAAGCTGTTCAAGGAAATATATGATCTTATAGGCAATGATATAAGAGTATTCATCGTAGGCGGTGCGCCGATGAATCCTGAAGTTATCCGAGATTTCAGGGCTTTGGGAGTAAATATGTTCGAAGGTTACGGATTGACAGAGACTTCTCCAATTATTGCTGTGAATGCTGATTATCAGCAGAAAACCGGGACTGTAGGGCCTCCTATGCCGGGGACACTTGTAAGGATAGACAACCCTGACAGCGAAGGTGTAGGGGAGATAGTGGCGCTTACTGAGTCAAGGATGATCGGGTATTATGAAGACCCGGAAGAGACTTCTAAAGTGATCCTGGACGATGGCTGGTTTGCTACGGGAGACTACGGTTTTATGGATGATGAAGGTTACCTTCATATAACCGGCAGGAAAAAGAATGTTATAGTTACAAAGAACGGTAAAAACATCTTCCCTGAAGAACTGGAGTATCTTTTGAACAAGAGCGACTATATCAAGGAATCTGTGGTTTGGGGCAAGGAAGATCCTGAGACCGACGAACTTTACATCAATGCTGAGATAGTGCTGGAAAAAGAGAATCTGAAAGGGCTGACTGAAGAAGAGATCCAGGCAAAGATAAAGGAAGTTGTTGAAGCAGTTAATAAATCCACTACTTCTTACAAGAGGATAAAGAAATTCCATACAAGAGAAGAGGAGTTCGAAAAAACTTCTACAAGAAAGATAAAAAGGCATAAATTAAACTATGTACCCTTATACGAAACCAGAAAAAAATTATAATGAATTAATTGATTTTATGTTTAGTTCAAACATAATAAATAATGGTGCTTTTATATATGAACTTTTTTCATATAATAGTTATTTAAAAAATATATTAAAATCAACCGATGATAA
>JAFXHN010000096.1 GCA_017536365.1 Bacillota bacterium
GATGATTCTGATGAATACCCATGGACTGTGGGGGTTAAAGGGGATGACCCTGTAACAGATGCCGAACTTACCATAAATGTAGAGCAGGTTGTGGGAGACGGTAAAGATTATATTGAAGAGCTGGCAGACTATCTTGAAGGGACAGGTGTTCCGGATCCTTTAAAAATAGAAAGTGAGAAACTGAATGCCCATATTGCAACTATAGCTAATGACAATGAGATCACTCCGGAAACTGAGATAGAAGGAAACACTGTTCTTGGTATTTATAACAGCATGTTTGATACAGATATAACAGCAAATGAGCTTAATATAGTGGTGCAGCCATTCATAGAAGTAAGGATCATAGGATATGGAGAAACTACTGACGAAGAGGCAAATACGATCGTAAGCGATATAGATCTTGAGATAACTCCAATGGTCAGGACCATTGCTACTTCATTGACAGATGAACAGATAGCAGAGGGAGCAGAAATTGAAATTGCTGAGACTCAAGGTTCTGAGGGCAACTCTATACAGATCGGTGAAGAAGAACCGATCGAGATCGAAGGAAGATTGCCTATAAAGTTCTATATTCCTGATGGACTTGCAGACGAAAACGGATCATTATATATCAAACATATCCACGATGACAGCCAGTACATATACAAAGCAGAGGTCACACAGAATCCGAATATGGCTGGATATGACAAAGTAAGCTTCGTAAATCCTAAAGGTTTTTCAGAGTTTACCCTTATGTTTGACTATGATCCGGCAGCAAAAATAGGTGAGTATTATTATGATGATCTTGCCGGCGCTGTTGAAGCTGTTGAAAACGGTGAAACGATCACATTACTTGCAGACAATGCTGAAACACCTGTGGTTGGAAGAACAGTGACATTTACCTTTGATACTAACGGCAAAGAATTTACCGGAGCTATAGAAGCAGGCGAGAACACAACACTGGAACAGGCGGGAGATGTATACAGCTTTACTTACAGTGAGCCGCCGCGTAAACCTTCAAAGCCTAAAGATGAGCCTTGTGATGGCGGAGAAGGCTGTCTTTGCAAAGGATATACTGATTTAGATCCTGATCAGTGGTACCACGAAGCTGTAGACTATGTTGTTGAAAACGGTATTATGAACGGAGTGGGAGAAGATGAATTCGATCCGAACGGAGAACTCACCCGTGCTATGATGTGGACAATGCTTGCCCGTTTGGATGGTGTAGATACGACAGGAGATAGTGTTTGGTATGCTTCAGCTCTTGAGTGGGCAAAGGATAAGGGTATTACCGACGGTACCGGCGCAAATAAAGACATCACAAGAGAGCAGATGGTAACAATGCTTTATAGATATGCGCAGTACAAAGGGCACGATGTAAGTGTTGGAGAAGATACCAATATTCTTAGTTTTGAGGATGCACTTGAAATCAGTGAATGGGCTATGCCTGCTATGCAGTGGGCCTGCGGTGCAGGAGTGATAGAGGGCGATGGTTCTAAGCTTGATCCATTAGGACTTGCTGCTAGAGCAGAGATGGCTCAGATCTTCTTTAACTATTTCGGCAAATAAAGAATAGCGATAAATAAAAATGCTTCGGACAGCAAATGCCGTTCGAAGCATTTTTTAATGATAGCAAAGGTGATGCATTAAAGCCTGTTTGATGGAGGCAGGCATACATTGTCTTTGCATACATAATAAGTGGTCTTGTCATTTAGAATAGGATATTTTTTATGATCCTTTGATATTAAAATGTTTGCACTAAAGGGGAGTGCCTTTCTAAGCTCTCTTAAATCAGTATCATCTTTTACTGAAACTGTGATGTGCTCAAGAGGATATTCATACAGCATTTTGGCGATCAGAAACATACAGTGCCCTGAAGGATATCCCTGAGATTCTTTAGACAGGTATTCTATCTGTTTTTCCACAGCTTCTCTGTATTCGTCTTTTTCTGTTATTTGATAAAGCTTGACAAGATCATATGCCATTACAGAGTTGCCGCTGGGGACGGCCCCGTCGTAAGTCTCTTTTGGATTCATAAACAGTTCGTTGCTGTTTATATCGCAAAGATAAAAACCTTTTTCTTCAGGAGAGGAGAATCTTTTGACGGCTTCTTCACAAATGAACTCTGCGTTTTTAAGGTAATATACATCCAGAGTGGAGTCGTACAGTTCCAAAAGTGCGGCGATATAATATGCATAGTCATCAAGAAAAGCTTTTTCGGAGTGTTTGCCATTGCGAAAGCTGGTAAAAAGCTGAGTTCCGGAGCATAGATTTTTTTCTATAAACTTTTGCGAAGCTTCGGCCGCATCGATATACTTTTGTTCCTTTGTTACTTTGTACAGAAGAGAAAGGGCTGAGATCATCATAGAGTTCCATGACAGGAGTATTTTATCGTCTAAATGAAGCTTGAAACGGTTCTTTCGGTAATCGTACAGTTTCTCTTTTTCATTTTCATAAGAAGTAGTCAGATCGTTGCTCTTGAGAAGGTTGGGTATATTTGAACCTTCAAAATTTCCTTTAGCAGTAATATCGTGGGTTTTGGCAAATGCAGTTCCCTGTTCCTTCCCCAAGACTTCCAGTATCTCATTTAAAGAGAAAGTGTAATACTTTCCTTCTACTCCCTCACTGTCGGCATCCTGAGCGCTGTAGAATCCTCCCTCATCTGATGTCATTTCCTGAATAACATATGATGCCGTCATTTTTGATGTATTTAAGTATACGTCTTTGCCTGAAGCTTCATAGGCGAATAGGTAAGCTGTTATCAACAGAGCGTTGTCATACAGCATTTTTTCAAAATGCGGTGCTAAATAGTATTTGTCTGTAGAGTACCTTGAAAAACCATAGCCTATATGATCGAACAAGCCGCCCTTTCTCATTTGCATAAGTGTTTTTTCTGCCATTTGAAGAGATTGAGGATCTTCGTTTAGTATAGAGTACAGTATCAGGAATATGAGGTTATGGGGTGTTGGAAATTTGGGTGGAGGACCGAATCCGCCGTTTTCACTATCGAAACTGCGGGAAAATATCTGAACTGCCTTTTCCGGAAGATCTGTTTTAATCAAAGTCCTTTTTTCATGCCCTGAATATTTTAGATGATCTATTATTTCGTTGGCAGAGGCAAGGAGTTCTGAACGGTCAGATTTCCAGCTTTCAGATATTGAATTAAGCAATCCCGCAAAACTTGGCATCCCATAGCGGGATTTCAGAGGGAAATATGTCCCGGCAAAAAAAGGTTTTTTATCCCATGTCATAAAAATACTCATAGGCCAGCCTCCGCTGCCTGTAAAAGCCTGGCATACCGACATATATACACTGTCTATATCAGGCCTTTCTTCACGATCGACTTTTATGGAAATAAAACTGTTTTACCGGATTGTCCGAGTGCTGTAGGAGATATGGACTTGTCTCGTTTATCAATCTGTTGCTCATTATTACCTCCTGTAAGAGTAGATGTTTCTGATATTATATCCTTAATATGTTGATTTGAACCTGTTTTTTTGTTAGTATGAAAAGGTAATTATATGGATATTTTTTATATCCTCACTAATGTTTGACAGTAAAAGGGGAAGACAGTTATGTTTAAGAAAAGATTTTTAAAAGCGGTTTCGGTGTTTACCTGCGCTGCTATGATAATAAGCGGATCAAGTATCGCTTTTGCTACAGACAGTATTCCTGCGGCAGACCAAAGTGCCGATCCTGTAGTTGAAGCTGCTCAGGATTCGGGAACAGGATCAGTTGAAGAAGAAGTCTCGGTTGATGAAGGTGTAACAGTGCCTGTTATAGATGAAGATGCTGTGGCTGTTGTTGGAGAAGAAACTGAGGGAGAGACAGAAGAACCTTCAGAATTCGATAAATACACTGATGTTGAAGGTCATTGGGCTAAAGATGTTCTTAAAAGAGCATTTGAAGACGGTATCTTAAACGGATTTGATGATAATAAAATGCGTCCGGATGATAAGATAACAGGAGCCCAGATGATAACTATCATCACAAGAGTGCTTAATACAAGTGTTAAAGCGGATACTTCAAATATTTATTTCCATGACGGCACCTGGTATCATGATCAAGTGGCAGAAGCTATCGCGCTTGGAATAATGGACGCTTCAGATGTTCCTTCTCTTGATGGAAAGATGATGAGAAAAGATGCGATGTCTATGATGTCAGATGCATTCCAGCTTGAAAAGGCAGAACCTGATATGGAAAAAGCAGATACATATTCCGATTTTCTGGTATTGCCTTACGATGAAAAATTCCTGTTTGCATCTCTTGTGGAACAGGGCTATCTCCAAGGCTGGGACGGAAACCTTCATTTGAATGCTGATATCACACGAGCAGAATTTGTAACTCTTCTTTACAGAGTAGCGGGAGAATATCTTAAAGCTGAAGAAGTTGCGGATTATTCAGCTATAAGCGGACCTGCAGTTATCTCAGGTGAAAAAGTAGATTTTAAAAATGATAATTTAAAAGCGAATATTTGGCTTGATACAAGCGTTAAGGATATTGCTTTCCAGGGTACAGATGCTAAGAATGTATATGTAAGAAGTGACAGTGTATCTTCACTTAAGATCAAGAGCTCTGATATAGAAAGACTGGTGCTTGCAACAAGAGGCGGGGATACTAACTTCGACTGCCAGGGAGTAGACACAACTGTTGTCGGCGACGGAACAGGCAATGTTCACCTCAGTCCTTCCGGAAATGATGTGGAAGTTATCTGTGACGGAAGAAATATCACTCTTGACGAGAGAACAGGCTCTTTGATCGTATCGGGGAATAACAATACCATCGTGCTTAAATCTTCAGCAGATGCTTCAACTGTTAAGATCTATGGAAAGAACAATACTGTGACTGTAGATTCCGATGTGAAAAATCTTTATGTTGAAGGAAAGAACAACACTGTTGCAGGAAAAGGAAAAGCATCAAATGCATCCATCAGCACCATTACTTCAAAGATAGATATTAAGGTTGGAAATCTGATTGACAACATTGACTACGGTATCAAGGATATGACTGTTGCAGTAACAGCACCTTCTCAGGTGGAAGCAGGAAAGAACCTTCAGGCTACAGCAAGCTTTACAAACATTCCTGTAGGCAAAGTGGTGGAAGTTTCCTGGACTGTAGACGGTGAACCTGTAATGACTCATACCCTTAAGATGGAAGAAGGCATCACTTCACAGCTTGACCATAAATATTCATATTATTGGAACATGCCTGACTATGCAAAGGTAGTCTGCACAGTAAAATATACCACATATGATGGAGAAGCTCAGTCAGTAAGCTCTCCGGAGACTGCCGTTTCCGTTGATAAATCCTCTGCGGAATACTATGAAGCAGTGGTGGCAAGCATCCCTACATATTACAAAGGCAACTTTACTACACAGTGGGCTATAGATCATAATCTTTCTGATGAAGTTAAAGAGATATTTGTAAACTACAAAGGTTATTCCAGCTCCAGTAAATATCTGATCTGGGTAAATATCGGAACTCAGTACACATCCGTATTTGAAGGCAGCAAAGGAAACTGGAAGCTGATACGTTCAGGTCTTGTCAGCACCGGCGCAGGAGACTGCACACCGAGAGGCGTTTTCAAGACAACATATAAGCAGACAAACTGGACTACATCATCATATACAGTTAAGCCTGTAGTAAGATTCTACGGCGGAGGCTACGCAATGCATTCAAGACTGTATAAGCCGAATACAACCACCCTCAAGGGCGGAGCAAACGGTGTAGGCTATCCTCTGAGCCATGGCTGTGTAAGGATGCAGGCGGACGATATCCAGTGGGTATACGATAACGTGCCAAGCGGAACAACAATAGTCTGCTACTAGAAAAAGTAAAAAACTGATGCTGCTGTCAAAGACGGCAGCGTCTTTTGTATAGGAAGAATATATGGGAAATAAAAATGCATTGGTAAAACTTCATACAGCGGTGGCGCTGTTCGGGCTGGCGGGAGTCATAGGCAAGTTCGTGACCTGGCCTGCAGCTGCGGTGACCTTCGGAAGAGTGCTTTTTTCATCTGTCTTTCTTTTGATATTTATGACTTTAAGGAAGGAAAAGATAAAACTCGATTGCCGGAAGGATTACGGTTTGATAGCGGCGGCAGGGATCGTTATGGCGGTGCACTGGACCTGCTTCATCTATTCTATACAGATCTCTTCCGTAGCAATAGGTACGATAACCTTTGCAACATTTCCTATTTTTGTAACATTTCTTGAACCTCTTATATATAGGGAAAAGTTAAAACCTCTAACGTGATGATAGCCCTGGTGATGATAGGGGGAGTCATAATAACTGTCCCTGAATTCAATACGGAAAATGCTGTTACTATGGGTGTTATCTGGGGTATGGTAAGCAGTTTTACTTATGCGGTGCTCTCTCTTATGAACAGATATTTCTCGGGGAAATATTCAGGCAGACAAGTGTGTCTGTATGAACAGGGGACTGCGACTATCTTGCTGCTGCCGTTTTTCCTGAGCTGCTCAGTGACATATACTGTGCCCGAGGTGGCGGCGGTGATCTTCTTAGGCATTGCCTGTACAGCTGTAGCTCATTCACTTTTCATCGCCTCTTTGAACCGAGTAAAGGTTCAGACGGCAGGCATAATATCCGGAATGGAAACTGTATACGGAATTATCTTTGCAATGGTACTTCTGCAGGATATGATAACCGTAAGAGAGCTTATTGGTGGAGCGGTCATCTTGGGAGCTTCCGTCTATAAAACATTAAAAGAAAAATAACGCAAAAATCGAAGCAGGGTCATCTGTAAGATGACCCTGAATTTGTTTTTGTTCATTCTTTATTGTTTATCCGGCATGACCGGAGATATTTTATCTTTGATTATCTTCTTAAGGAAGATAAAACTTAGAGTAAGAGATGCGATCTCTGCTATAGGGAATGACCACCAAACATAGTCAACATTTCCAAGTTGAGCTAAAAGGAAAGCAACAGGAAGGAGAACTACCAACTGTCTTCCTATAGATACCCAAAGGCTGAGGAAACCGTTGCCCAAAGCTTGGAATACAGAGCCGCAAACTATACAGAAACCTGCGAAAAGGAAACTTATACTTATTATTCTCAGGCATGGAATTCCTATATCCATCATTTGAGGAGATGCATTGAACATACTGAACAGAAGTCCCGGGAATAATTGGAATATTGCTATGCCCACCAGCATAAGAGCTGTTGCATAAATGATCCCGTATTTTAATGTTTCCATCATTCTTTTTCCGCTCTTTGCGCCGTAGTTGTAAGCCATTATAGGTACAAGACCGTTGTTGAGGCCGA
>JAFXHN010000006.1 GCA_017536365.1 Bacillota bacterium
GAAGACATGTTCAAAAGTTACTTACTAATTCTTAATTAATAAGTAAAGCCTAATTCTATAAAAAATGCGGAGCCGGCGGCATACCGGCTCCGAAGATATGACAATAAATAATTATATATAATTAATTATTTGTTATATACTTTTTTAAAAATTCAAGGAGGACGTAATCATGACAATGAAATTTGAAGATTACCAACAGTATTTATCACCAGTATTCGTTAAGAGCTCACACCTCGTAGCAGGCGAAGGTCATGGCCTTTATATCACAGACGTTAATGGCGTTGAATACCTCGACATGATCCAGGGTATCGCTGTAAACGTAGCTGGACATACAAACGAAAAGATCGTTAAAGCTATCCAGGATCAGGCTGGAAAACTTATCCACGCTTCATTCAACCACGTTAACTATCCAACAACTCTCGAATTAGCTAAGAGACTTGCTGCTGTAGCTCCTGGCGAAGGCGAAAAGAAATTAACAAGCCTTTTCTTCTCAAACGGTGGTGCAGAAGCTAACGATTCAGCTATTAAGCTCGCTAGATGCGCAACAGGCAGACCTCTCATCATTGCATGTCAGGGTTCATTCCACGGCAGAACAGTTGGTACAACAGCTATCACAGGTTCAAACTCACACTATAGAGAAGCTTACGAACCATTAATGGGTGGCGTATACTTCACACCATTCCCACAGAGAATCCTTTGCCCAGACTCAATCGCTAACGAAGACCTCGAAGGCAGAGCTGATTACTGCTTATGGATGCTCAACAACTTACTTAAGTTCTTAGCTCCAGCTCAGGAAGTTGCTGCTATCATCATGGAACCTATCCAGGGTGAAGGCGGATACGTTGCTCCACATCCTAAGTTCTTAAAAGGCGTTAGAGAAATCTGTGACAAACACGGCATCCTCTTAATCTTCGACGAAATCCAGTCAGGTTTTGGTAGAACAGGTAAAATGTGGGCTTCACAGCACTACGATGTAGTTCCTGATATCATGACAACAGGTAAAGCTATCGCTGGTGGTCTCCCAATGTCATGCTGCTGGTCAACACCTGCAATCATGGAAAAATGGAACAAAGGTACACACGGAACAACATTCGGTGGTAACCCAGTTTGCGCTGCTGCTGGTCTTGCTGTACTCGACTTACTCGAAGAAGAAAACCTCATCGAAAACAGCAGAGTTCAGGGTGAATATCTCCAGGCACAGCTCAAAGAAATGCAGAAGAGACATCCAGTTATCGCTGACATCAGAGGTATCGCTCTCATGACAGCTGCTGAATTCTGCAAACCTGGCACATTTGAACCAGATGCTGCTGCTCTCCAGTTCATTTCTAAATACCTCAGAGAAGAAGAACACATGCTCACAACAGGTTGCGGCGTAAACGGAAACGGCTTCAGATTCATCATGCCTCTTAACATTAAGAAAGAAGAAGTTGACCTCTGTCTCGAAAAATTCGAAAAAGCTGTTGCTGCATACGAAGCACAGTGCTAAACCACAGAGTTTAACAGTATTATCTTAAAATAAATTATAATTTAAATTGTGCTCAGCCTGTGCATTCTGTGTACAGGCTGATGTACTAGAGTTGAAATTTCAAAGGAGAAAATAATACCATGAGAAGTTTTGAATTTAAAATGCCTGCAAAGGTTAAATTTGGCGAAGGCGTTGTAAAAGAAATCGGCGCTGTTCTCAGAGGAATGGGATATACAAAAGCTTTTATCGCTACAGATAAAGGTATCGTTGCTGCTGGTATCTGCGGAATCATCGAAGAAGGCCTCAAAGCTGGAGATTTTGATTACGTAGTATATGATGAAATGATTCCAGACCCAACAATCGAAGTTGTTGACGAAGCTGCTGCTATCTTAAAAGCAAGCGGAGCTGACGTAGTATTAGCAGTTGGCGGCGGAAGCCCAATCGACACAGCTAAAGCTATCTGTATGCTTCAGACAAATGAAGGTTCAGTAAGAGATTACCTCTTTGGCGGAACAAAAACTGTTACAAACCCAATCATGCCTTTAATTTGTATCCCAACAACAGCTGGTACAGGTTCAGAAATGACAGCTGCATCAGTAATCACAAACAATCAGGAAAAAACTAAGGTTTCAGTAACACACGAATACCTTATCCCTAAATATGCTCTTATCGATCCATTAGTACAGATGGGTTGCCCTCCATTCATCACAGCTACAACAGGTATGGACGCTTTAACACACGCTATCGAATCATACGTGTCAAACAGAGCTAACCCTATCTCAGATGCTATGGGTATGCAGGCTATCAAGATGATCGGCAAATACATCAGAAGAGCTACAGGCGCTGGCGCATTCGATATGGAAGCTAGAAGCCAGATGGCAGTTGCTGCTACAATCGCAGGCGTTGCATTCATGAACGGCGGTCTCGGTGTTGTTCACGGTATCGCTCAGACTCTTGGTGCATTCGTTCATATTCCACATGGCGTTGCTAACTCACTCCTTCTCCCATACTGCATGGAAAGATCATGTGTTGGTAACATGGAAAAATTCAAGGAAATCGCTGTTGCTCTTGGCAAGAACGTAGAAGGTATGGATTTAAGAGATGCTGCTTTCGCTGCAGTTGACGCTGTATTCGAAATGGCTGAAGACCTCAGAGTTCCAATGAAATTATCAGAACTCGACCCAGCTAAGAGACACTGCTCAGAAAAAGTTGAAGAATCAATCTTTGAAGCAGTAGCTGACGAAGTTATGAACTACAGACTTCTTGCTGATACTCCAGTTAAAATCACAAAAGCTGACGTTATCGAAATCCTTAACGCTGCTTACTAATCCGGAGCAAAGTAAATATACTATAAGGGAACGCCGCAAGGCGTTCCTTTTTTGTTGTTAGTAGTTGACATTTAATGAAAAATAATATAAATTTATAATAGCATATACAATATGCTAAGACCCAAATTGGCATTATGGCAGAGGCCGTAATTATAAAATTTTTTACAGGGAGGACACGTGATGAAAAAAGTAGTTTACTACAACGTTGATGACACTCTTGATTTTGAAAATCAGCTCTTAAAAGAATGGGGCGTAGACGACATCGAATTAATCGAATTCAAAAATGGTGAAGACAGAGATAAGCCAGAAGCTTTCTTAGAAGCTGTTAAAGATGCAGACGGTATCGTAGTTGAATTCTTTGATGTAAATGCAGACGTAATTGCAAAGATGGAAGACAAATGTAAGATCGTAGCTCTTCAGGCTATCGGTTATTCAAACGTTGATATCGATGCTGCTACAGCTAAAGGCATGGCAGTTACAAACAGCCCAGGATTCTGCACACCAGAAGTTGCTGTACATACAGTAGGTCTTATGCTTGACGTTGCAAGAAAGATCTCTCTCCTCAACAGAGCAACAGCTGCTGGCGAATGGAATCCACACCTTGGCGGACCAATGGTAAGAAGATTAGCTGGTCAGACAGTAGGTCTCGTATTCTTCGGATCAATTCCAAGATACATGATTCCTATCCTCAAAGCTATGGAAATGAAAGTTACTTGCTGGGCTCCAACAAAGACAGCTGAATACCTTGCTGAATTTGGAGTAGAAAAAGTTGAAACATTAGAACAGTTACTTAAAGAATCAGATTTCGTTTCAATGCACTGCCCACTCGTTATGAACGCTACACCAGGCAGACCTTCAACATATCACCTCATCGGCGAAGAACAGTTTAAGATGATGAAAGAATCAGCTTACTTCCTCAACACAGCTAGAGGTCAGGTTGTTGACGAAGCTGCTCTCGTAAAAGCTCTTAAAGAAGGTTGGATCAGAGGCGCTGGTATCGACGTAATCGAAGACGAAGCTACAGAACAGTCAGAACTCTTCGGATTAGAAAATGCTGTTGTAACACCACACGCTGCATTCGTATCAGTAGAAGCTTTCGAAGAAGCAAGAGTTATCGCGCTCAGACAGTTAGTTGAAGTTCTTCACGACGGTAAAGTTCCTGAAAACCTCGTTAACAAAGCAGTTGCTGACAAACTTTTTTAATTAAGTCTCGCTAGTTATAACCTATAACTATAAATATTATTTAGAGAAAAGGAGAACTAATATGAAACAGACAGCTATTTTTAATGAAAAAACATTAGGTTCAGTTCATGGCCCATACGTACAGGGAACAAAATATCGTGACTTATTCTTCACAACACAGATCGCTACATATCCTGATGGAACAAAACCAGAAACAGACGATATGGCTCCAAACGATTACTATGAACAGACAAAGAGATGTCTCGAAAACGCTGCATTAGCTGCTGCTGAAGTAGGATCAACATTAGAAGATTGTCTCACATGCAGAATCTACATCTTAGACTACAATATGTACAGCGAAGTTAACAGAGCTTACAAAGAAATCATGCCAAACGCTCCATTCCCAACAAGAGCTTGCGTACGGGTTTCAAGAATGCTCCCTAACGTACTCGTAGAAATGGAATTCATCTTCAGATGTAACGAATAATTTCGGTTATAACTGAAATATACAGAGTAGAAATGTAAAAATAGTGATCGGTTCCTTGGAACCGGTCACTTTTTTATATTGACATTGTATTCTTATTATGGTATTATTACAGGGCGACTTCAGGTAAAAATTCATGAAGTCTATTAAATTTGTGTAAATACTTAATTTCGGGAGGATAGATCAATGCGCGTTAAAGTAACACTTGCATGTACAGAATGTAAACAGAGAAACTACAACACAATGAAAAACAAGAAAAACGATCCTGACAGACTTGAAATGCAGAAATATTGCAAATTCTGCAAAAAGCATACTCTTCACAGAGAAACAAAATAGTTTTTCCTGATAAGGTTTTTTAAGAATAGAGGTTTATAATGGCAAACGAAAAGAAAAAAGGCGGCCTTAAAGAGTATCTGAAGGGCGTCAAAACAGAAATGAAAAAAGTTGTATGGCCAACAAAGAAAGAATTAGGTTCTTATACTTGTATGGTCCTGATTGCTTGTGCCTTATTCGCAGTAGGTTTTTGGATTTTAGACTCAATATTTGCAGCAGGTTTAGGCGTTTTATTTGGCGCTTAATATAATACGTTTGCGAGGGGCAAGAATAACAAACTTAAGGAGTAGAGTATAAATGGGTGAAATAGATAATATCCAGACCGAGGAGTTCAGAGACAACTCGGCATATTGGTATGTTGTTCATACCTACTCGGGGCATGAAAACAAGGTAAAAGCAAATATTGAAAAGATCGTAGAGAACAGAAATATGCAGGACCTGGTCTTGGATATCGTTGTTCCTACAGAGGAGACCGTGGAATTAAAGAACGGTCAGAGAAAAGTAAAAACACGAAAAATCTTCCCGGGATATGTTATAGTTAAAATGGTTATGACAGATGAATCCTGGTATCTTGTAAGAAACACTCAAGGTGTTACAGGATTTGTAGGTCACGGTTCAAAACCTATTCCTCTTACTGATGACGAAGTCAGAAAAATGGGAATAGAAACAGTAAGAGTTGAGATCGACGTTGAGCCTGGCGATATGGTCAGAGTTATCAGCGGACCTTTTGACAGCTTCATTGGAACTGTTGATGAGATCAACGAAGAAAAACAAACAATAAAGGCAAGAATTTCTATGTTCGGAAGGGAAACTCCTGTAGAACTGGAATTTGTTCAGGTCGAAAAACTTTCGTAAACAAGCGGCAAGGGACAGGCATTACGGCAAGACTTCATAAGGAGGTCCCAGGCGCTATGTTATATATTATTTCTTGGGGAAGGAGGAAAATTTATGGCAAAGAAAGTAGATGGATACATCAAACTGCAAATCCCTGCAGGTAATGCAAATCCGGCTCCACCGGTTGGACCTGCTCTTGGTCAGAAGGGTGTAAACATTATGGACTTCTGTAAACAGTTCAATGCTAAAACTCAGGACCAGCAAGGAATGATCATACCTGTAGTTATTACAGTGTATGCTGACAGATCATTTACATTTATCACAAAGACTCCACCTGCACCTGTACTTTTAAAGAAAGCAGCAGGAATCCAGAAGGGCTCAGGTGAACCTAACAAGAATAAGGTCGCTACAGTTACAATGGATCAGGTAAGAGAAATCGCACAGCTTAAGATGGTTGACCTCAATGCAGCAAACCTTGACTCAGCAGCTGATATGATCAAAGGAACAGCTAGAAGCATGGGTATTGTAGTAACAGGTGAATAATCGATAAGTTTTAATTAAGTGGGAGGGAAACCGTTTGTACCACGAAGGAGGACAAAATGCCAAAAAGAGGTAAGACTTATAAAGAGTCTGCAAAATTAGTCGACAGAACTAAATTATACGAATTACAGGAAGCTTTAGATTTAGCTCTCCAGACTTCAAAAGCAAAATTCGACGAAACAGTTGAGATCCACATTAAACTGGGCGTTGACGGAAGACACGCTGACCAGCAGGTTAGAGGTGCTATCGTACTTCCAAACGGCACAGGTAAAACAAAGAAAGTTCTTGTATTTGCTAAGGGCGAAAAAGAAAAAGAAGCTCAGGCTGCAGGAGCAGAATTTGTTGGCGCAGAAGAATTAGCTGACAAAATCAAAAATGAAAACTGGTTTGATTTTGACGTAGTAGTTGCTACACCTGACATGATGGGTACAGTAGGTAAACTCGGTAAGATCTTAGGTCCTAAGGGATTAATGCCAAACCCAAAATCAGGTACTGTTACATTTGACCTCGAAAGAGCTATCAAAGAAATCAAAGCAGGTAAAGTTGAGTACAGACTTGACAAAACAAACATCATCCACTGCCCATTAGGCAAAGTTTCATTCGGAAGAGAAAAACTTGAAGAAAACTTCAAAGCTCTTATCGAAGCGATCGTAAAAGCTAAACCGGCTGCTGCAAAAGGTCAGTATCTCAGAAGCGTAACAATCGCAACAACAATGGGACCTGGAGTTAAGATCAATCCTCTTAAACTCACTAACTAATTGCAGTTGATGAACCTAAATTTGAATAAAAACCGTAGACAGCAGGGACTAGCGTTTAATTAACCTGCCGAGGTATTGATAAATACTTGATCAATTATGCCTTTTCCTGTCTGCGGTGGAAGAGGCATATGTTGTTTTTGACAGCATAAATGACAGAAATGAATAGACATAAAAATCTTTAAAGAAGGAGGTGTTTTGATGTCAGCATTCATTAAAGAAAAAGAACAGATCGTAAATGAAATTAAAGAAAAACTCGAAAGAGCTTCTTCTGCAGTAGTAGTTGATTACAGAGGTATCACTGTTGCTGAAGCTGATCTCCTCAGAAAAAGAATGAGAGAAGCTAATGTTGAATACAAGATCTACAAGAACACAATGTTAAGAAGAGCGGTTGAAGGTACAGTATTTGAAGGTCTTAAAGATGCTCTTAAAGGACCATCCGGTATCGCATTCGGTTACGAAGATGCAACAGCTCCTGCTAAGATCCTTGATAAATCTATAAAAGAATTCAAGAAAATGGAATTAAAGGGCGGCGTTATCGATGGCGTATATTATGATACAGCCGGAGTTTCAGCTATCGCTCAGATCCCATCAAGAGAAGAACTTCTCGCGAAATTACTCGGAAGCTTCAACGCTCCTATCTCAAGCTTTGCTAGAGTTATTCAGGCAATCGCTGATAAAGATGGAGAAGCTGCTGCTGAATAATTTAATAACGCAGTGCGTTTAAATAAAAGAAATAATAAACAGGAGGAAAATATAATGAATAAAGATCAGATCATTGAAGCTATAAAAAATATGACAGTTTTAGAGCTTAACGAACTCGTTAAAGCTTGTGAAGAAGAATTTGGTGTATCAGCTGCTGCTGCTGTTGCAGTTGTTGCTGGTGGTGCAGATGCAGGTGCTGCTGCTGAAGAAAAGACAGAATTTGACGTAATCTTAGCATCAGCTGGTTCAGAAAAGATCAAGTGCATCAAAGTTGTAAGAGAAATCACAGGTCTTGGACTTAAAGAAGCTAAAGAATTAGTTGACAACGTTCCTAAGGCTCTCAAAGAAGCTGCATCAAAAGCTGAAGCTGACGAAATCAAAGCTAAACTCGAAGAAGTTGGCGCAACAGTTGAACTTAAATAATAATTTAAGAATTTTAACGACCATGACCGCAGGAAGAAATTCCTGCGGTTTTTTATTATTTTCGCAAAATTAATTTGTAATTATAAGAAAAAAATACTAATTATACTCTTGAATGCTTGAACTGTTTGTGATATAGTATTAACTTGCTACAGAATGTTCTATTCAAAAAGTGTATAAAAAACATTAATTATGTAAACATTCTGAAAGAGATACAGCTAAAATAACGACTTATTTTTTATTATTGATAAGTGCTTTTCACAACATTACTTTGCGAAAAAGGAGTGAAGAAAATGCCCCATCCAGTTAAAACCGGAAAAAAGACCAGAATGAGCTTCTCAAAAATCAATGAGGTTGCTCCTATCCCGAGCCTCATACAGATCCAGGTGGATTCGTATGATTGGTTTATTCAGGAAGGGTTGAAAGAGGTATTTGAGGACATTTCCCCTATTAAAGACTATGCAGGAAACCTGGTTCTCGAATTCATCGACTATTCCCTTAAGGACACACCAAAATATGATATTGAAGAATGCAAAGAAAGAGATGCAACCTATGCAGCTCCGCTTAAAGTTGGCGTAAGACTTGTAAATAAAGAAACCGGAGAAGTTAAAGAACAGGAAGTATTTATGGGTGACTTCCCGCTTATGACAGAAAACGGTACATTTATTTACAACGGTGCAGAGAGAGTAATCGTTACTCAGCTTGTAAGATCCCCAGGCCCTTATTATGACGTGACCACGGACAAAACAGGCAAAAAGCTTTACGCAACCACTATCATCCCTAACAGAGGGGCATGGCTTGAATACGAAACTGACTCCAATGAAATAATCTCTGTAAGAGTAGACAGAACAAGAAAACTTCCTGCGACAATGCTGTTAAGAGCATTAGGATTCGGTACAGATCAGGAGATAATAGACCTGCTCGGAGAAGATGAAAGACTCTACAAAACTCTCAGCAAGGACTCCGTAAGTACAGTGGAAGACGGATTAAAAGAAATCTATAAGAAACTGAGACCGGGAGAACCTCCTACAGTTGACAGCGCTCAGTCCCTTATCGATTCATTGTTCTTTGACCCTAAGAGATACGATCTTGCAAAGGTTGGTAGATATAAATACAATAAAAAACTTGGATTGTCCGGAAGGATCGCGGGACATCGTGCAGCAAGAGTTATAGTTGATCCCGGAACAGGAGAAGTACTGGCAGAAACAGGTGACAAGATCACAAGAGAAATGGCAGTAGAAATAGAAGATGCAGGCGTAAGCTTCGTATATCTCCTTGACGAGGACAATAAAGAGCATAAGGTAATAGGAAACAACTTCGTTACATTAGCTAAACATGTTGATTTTGATATTTCAGATATAAAAATAGCACCAAAGGTATACTATCCGGTGCTTAAAGATATCCTTGATTCATATGAAGAGGAAGAAGAGATCAAAGAAGCTATCGTTGCAAATAAGAACAAGCTGGTTCCTAAGCATATCCTTATTGATGATATCGTTGCTTCAATGAGTTATCTCCTTGGACTTCCATATGGCATAGGAAGCACAGATGATATAGACCATCTTGGAAACAGAAGACTCAGAACTGTGGGAGAACTCCTCCAGAATCAGTTCAGAATAGGTCTTGCAAGAATGGAAAGAGTAGTAAGAGAAAGAATGACTATCCAGGATATGGAAGTCACAACACCTCAGGCTCTTATCAACATCAGACCTGTTACAGCTGCTATAAAAGAATTCTTCGGAAGCAGCCAGCTGTCACAGTTTATGGACCAGACAAACCCGCTGGCAGAGCTTACTCATAAGAGAAGATTATCTGCACTTGGACCTGGCGGTCTTTCAAGAGAAAGAGCCGGCTTCGAAGTTAGAGACGTACATCATTCTCATTACGGCAGAATGTGTCCTATCGAAACACCTGAAGGTCCAAACATCGGTCTTATAGGTTCATTGACAACTTACGGAAGAGTAAACGAATATGGATTTATTGAAACTCCATATAGATTAGTAGATAAAGAAACAGGATGCGTAACAAAAACTATCCATTATCTTACAGCTGATGAAGAAGAAATGCTGGTTATCGCTCAGGCCAACGAGCCTCTGGATGATGAAGGAAGATTCATCAATGAAAGAGTAGCTGCTCGAGGCGCCGGCGGTGAAATAGATATGGTAAGGAGAGAAGTTCCTGATTATATGGACGTATCTCCTAAACAGGTAGTATCTGTTGCTACAGCTATGATCCCGTTCCTTGAAAACGACGACGCTAACAGAGCGCTTATGGGATCCAACATGCAGAGACAGGCAGTACCTCTCCTTATGACAGATGCTCCTGTTGTAGGAACAGGTATGGAATACCTGGCTGCAAGAGACTCCGGCGTTGTTATCCTTGCAAAGCACGCAGGTACAGTAGAGTACGTTGATGCAGACAGCATAGTGATCACAAGAGATGACGGAGAAGGAAAAGATAAATATAAACTTCTTAAGTTCAAGAGATCTAACCAGGGTACATGCATAAATCAGAGACCTATCGTAAGCAAGGGCGAACATGTAGAAGCTCGTGAACCTATCGCTGACGGTCCGTCAACAGACCAGGGTGAAGTTGCACTCGGAAGAAACCTGCTGGTAGGATTTATGACATGGGAAGGATACAACTACGAAGATGCTATCCTTCTTAACGAAAGACTGGTTATGGAAGACATCCTTACATCTCTTCATATCGAAGAATATGAAGCAGAAGCAAGAGATACAAAACTTGGACCTGAAGAGATCACAAGAGATATTCCTAATGTAGGCGAAGAAGCACTGAAAGACCTTGATGAAGAAGGTATAATCAGGATCGGTGCCGAAGTAGGTTCATCAGATATCCTCGTCGGAAAGGTTACACCTAAGGGTGAAACAGAACTCACAGCTGAAGAAAGACTTCTGAGAGCTATTTTCGGAGAAAAAGCGAGAGAAGTAAGAGATACATCTCTCAGAGTTCCTCACGGAGAAGCGGGCATTATAGTTGATGTTAAGACATTCTCCAGAGAAAACAATGATGAACTCCCGCCGGGAGTAAACAAACTCGTTAGATGCTATATTGCAACTAAGAGAAAGATCAATGTCGGAGATAAGATGGCCGGCAGACACGGAAACAAGGGTGTTATTTCAAGAGTTCTTCCTGAAGAGGATATGCCGTTCATCGATGACGGTACTCCACTGCAGGTAGTACTGAATCCGCTGGGCGTACCTTCCCGAATGAATATCGGTCAGGTACTGGAAGTTCACCTGGGTCTTGCTGCAAGAAAGAAGGGCTGGTACATTGCAACACCTGTATTTGACGGCGCAAGAGAATCAGATATAATCGAACTTCTTAAAGAATGCGGTTATTCAGAAACCGGAAAACTCACTCTCAGAGACGGAAGAACAGGTGAACCGTTTGACAATCCTGTTACCGTCGGATATATGTATATGCTTAAACTGCATCACCTTGTTGATGATAAGATCCATGCAAGAAGCACAGGTCCTTATTCACTGGTAACACAGCAGCCTCTGGGAGGCAAAGCTCAGTTCGGCGGACAGCGTTTCGGTGAAATGGAAGTTTGGGCTCTGGAAGCATACGGAGCTGCATATACACTTCAGGAGATCCTGACAGTTAAATCTGACGATATCGTCGGAAGAGTAAAGACCTATGAAGCTATAGTTAAGGGCGAAAATATACCTGAACCGGGTATTCCTGAATCCTTCAAGGTCCTCATAAAAGAAATGCAGAGTTTGGCTCTGGACATCAAAGTTCTTTCAGACAAGAATGAAGAAATTGAGATCAGAGAATCTATCGATGATGAACTCGAAACAGCTAAAGTAAGCGAGATCGAAAACCTTGCTGATGCAGATAAAGTGTATAATGCGGACGAAGGCGGATATTTGGAAACCGATGAAAACGGAGAGCCTATCGAATTCGACGATTATGACGACGATCTTGGAGATTCCGAGTTTGATCATGAAAAAAGCCTTGATGAACTGGACTATATAGATGAAGAAGAATTCTTTGACGACGAAGATGAAAGCGCAGATTTTGAGTAAAGTGAATTAAAGAAGGGAGAGTGACCCCTTGCAGGAACTTAATAATTTTGAATCATTACAAATCAGCTTGGCTTCCAGTGAAAAGATCTTAAGCTGGTCTAAAGGTGAAGTAAAAAAACCTGAAACTATAAACTACAGGACATTAAAGCCTGAAAAGGACGGATTATTCTGTGAAAGGATATTCGGACCTATGAAGGACTGGGAATGTCACTGCGGTAAATATAAAAGGATCCGTTACAAAGGCATCGTATGCGACCGCTGCGGAGTTGAAGTAACAAAATCCAAGGTAAGAAGAGAAAGAATGGGACATATAGAGCTTGCAGCTCCTGTATCTCATATCTGGTATTTCAAGGGAATACCTAGCAGAATGGGCCTTGTGCTGGACATTTCTGCAAGAAACCTTGAAAAAGTTCTGTACTTTGCTTCATATATCGTAACTGATCCGGGCGACAAGGAAGAAACAGGATTAGTCCACAAACAGCTTCTTTCAGAACTGGAATATCGTGAAGCTAAAGAAAAGTACGGAAAAGGCTTCAAAGCGTCAATGGGTGCTGAAGCAGTTAAAGAACTTTTAACACAGATAGACCTTGAAGAACTTTCAAAAGACTTAAGAACTAAACTTAAGGAAAGCTCAGGTCAGAAGAAAATAAGAATAGTAAGAAGACTTGAAGTTATCGAAGCATTGAGACAGTCAAACAATAAGCCGCAGTGGATGATACTTGATGTTATCCCGGTTATACCTCCTGATCTCAGACCGATGGTTCAGCTGGACGGCGGAAGATTTGCAACATCAGACCTCAATGACTTATACAGAAGAGTTATAAACAGAAACAACAGACTTAAGAGACTGCTGGATCTGGGTGCTCCTGATATCATCGTAAGAAATGAAAAGAGAATGCTTCAGGAAGCTGTTGACGCACTTATCGACAACGGCAGAAGAGGAAGACCTGTAACAGGTCCGGGAAGCAGACCTCTTAAATCTCTTTCAGATATGCTCAAAGGTAAACAGGGAAGATTCAGACAGAACCTGCTGGGCAAGCGTGTTGACTATTCAGGCCGTTCTGTAATCGTAGTAGGTCCTGAACTTAAGTTCTATCAGTGCGGACTTCCTAAGAAAATGGCACTGGAACTGTTCAAACCTTTCATTATGAAAAAGCTGGTTCAGAACCAGACAGCTCACAATATAAAAAGTGCAAAGAGAATGGTCGAAAGAGTAAGACCTGAAGTATGGGACGTTCTGGATGAAGTTATCAAAGAACATCCTGTTCTCCTCAACCGTGCTCCGACACTGCACAGACTTGGTATCCAGGCTTTTGAACCTGTGCTGGTAGAAGGAAAGGCTATCAAGCTTCATCCGCTGGTATGTACTGCGTACAACGCAGACTTTGACGGTGACCAGATGGCAGTTCACGTACCTCTTTCTGTAGAGGCGCAGGCGGAAGCAAGATTCCTTATGCTTTCCGTAAACAATATCCTGGCTCCAAAAGACGGTTCTCCTATAACAACACCTACACAGGACATGATTCTGGGAAGTTATTATCTGACATACGATCCAAAGGAAGATAAGACACTTAAAGGTGAAGCATCAGAACCGGGAGACGGAAAAATTTTTGCCGATTATGATGAAATGCTCATGGCATACGGCAACAAGTCAGTTAGCCTTCACGCAAGAGTAAAGGTGAGATGTTACCTTGATGAAAACGATTCTAAGGGCAAACTGGTAGAATCCACAGTAGGAAGATTTATTTTCAATGAAAACATCCCTCAGGATCTGGGTTATGTTGACAGAAACAAGGATAAGTATTCTCTTGAAATAGATTTCCTCTGCGACAAGAAAAAACTGGGACAGATCATAGGTAAATGCTATTCTGTTCATGGCAATACAAAGACAGCGATAATGCTGGATACAATAAAGAGTATGGGGTACCATTACTCAACCATTGGTGCTATCACCATCAGTATTTCCGATATGGAAATCCCTGAAGCTAAGGCAGAGATCATCAAGAAAGCCGACAAGAAGATCGATGACTTCGAAAAGGCGTACAGAAGAGGTCTTATGTCAGAAAATGAAAGATACGAAAATGTTATCAATTTATGGCAGAAGACAACTGATGAAGTTGCGGATGCTCTCATGGACAGCCTTGGCGGGACAAACAACCTTTATATCATGGCTCATTCCGGTGCCAGAGGTAGTAAGAACCAGATAAGACAGATCGGCGGCATGCGTGGTCTGATGGCTAACGCTTCCGGTAAAACAGTTGAGATCCCTATCAAATCCAACTTCCGTGAAGGCTTATCCGTACTTGAATACTTCGTATCTACAAACGGTGCCAGAAAAGGTCTGGCGGATACTGCTCTCAGAACAGCGGACTCAGGATATCTTACAAGAAGACTGGTTGATGTCAGCCATAACGTGATAGTAAGGGAAGAAGACTGCGGAACAACTGAAGGCATCGAAGTAAGAGCGTTCAAAGACGGCAAAGAGATCATTGAACAGCTCAAGAGCAGGATCACAGGACGAACAGCCTGCGAAGATATCTTCCATCCTAACACAGGAGAGCTTATCGTAGCTGCAAACGAAGAGATCAACGAAAAACAGGCTGAAATCATAGAAAATTCAGGCATCGAAATGGTAAGGATCCGATCAGTCCTGACCTGTGATGCAAAACAGGGTATTTGTGCAAAATGTTATGGCAGGAACCTTGCAACCGGCGGAAGAGTAAATATCGGTGAAGCTGTTGGTATAACAGCTGCACAGTCTATCGGTGAACCGGGTACACAGCTGACCATGCGTACATTCCACACCGGCGGTGTTGCGGGAAGCGATATCACTCACGGTCTGCCGAGAGTTGAAGAACTTTTCGAAGCAAGAAAACCTAAGGGCCTTGCAGTTATATCAGAGATCGCCGGAACCGTATACTTCCACGGTACTAAGAAGAACAACGAAGTTATCGTAAGAGGAGAAGACGGTACAGAAGCAAAATACAGTATTCCTTACAGTGCAAGGATCAAAGTTAAGGATGGAGATTATATCGAAGCCGGTGACGAGATCACTCAGGGTTCAGTAAATCCTCATGATGTCCTCAGGATCAAAGGCATTGAAGGCGTATTCCAGTACCTCGTAAAAGAAGTACAGAGAGTATATAAACAGCAGGGTGTAGATATCAACGATAAGCACGTTGAAGTTATCGCCAGCCAGATGCTTTCAAAATTCAGAGTAGAAGACGCTGGAGATACTTATCTGCTTCCTGGCGGACTTTACAGCAGATTTGAATTTGAAGAAGCTAATGAAGCAGCAATTGCTGAAGGCGGAGAACCTGCAAAAGCTAAGAGAACACTTTTAGGTATCACAAAAGCTTCTCTTGCTACAAATTCATTCCTTTCAGCAGCATCATTCCAGGAAACAACAAGAGTACTCACAGATGCAGCTATAAAAGGAAAGACCGATAATTTACAGGGTCTTAAAGAAAATGTTATCATAGGTAAGCTTATCCCTGCAGGAACCGGAATGAAGAAGTACAAGAATATCGCTCTTGATTACGGCGAACAGGAAGAAGATGACTTCTTTGATGACGATGATGATTTCGGTGAAGATTTTACTCAAAATGAGAATAATTTACCTGAAATTGACGATAATCTTTATGAAACCGTAGAGTTCTAATGAAATTATCGCAAAAATTAAACAATAGTTGACAGTTTGGCAATGAAATGGTATACTACGGGAGTGTCTTTATGGGCACTCCTATAGCTTCGTTGTGCGAAGATGTAGATAAAACCGATTAAAACTTTATGTTTTAATATATTAATTTACTGCGGCATCTGCGGTAGATTTCCCGAAAGGGGAGAAAATAAAATAGGAGGTGAAACCAAAGAATGCCTACAATTAATCAGTTAGTAAGACATGGAAGACAGCAGGTTGTAACAAAGTCAACAGCTCCGGCACTTCTTAAAGGATTCAACACATTAAGAAGAAAGCCTACAGATGCAAATTCTCCACAGAAAAGAGGAGTATGTACAGCTGTAAAAACAGTTACTCCTAAGAAGCCAAACTCTGCGTTAAGAAAAGTTGCCAGAGTACGTCTTACAAATGGTATCGAAGTTACTGCTTATATCCCTGGTGTTGGTCACAACTTGCAGGAACACAGTGTTGTTCTCATCAGAGGCGGCAGAGTAAAGGACTTACCTGGTGTTAGATACCATATCGTAAGAGGAACACTTGATACAGCAGGCGTAGCCAACAGAAAACAGGCTCGTTCTAAGTACGGTGCAAAAAGAGGTAAGAAAAAATAATCACGGTGTAAATTAGCGCCCTTTATTCTTATTACATAATAAGATAAAAGGTTTGATATATATATAATTTGATATATCAGCGCGCACGAGGCCTTTGCGCAAGTGAGGGCTCCGAGTACCGAAAGCGAGACTGCATGACAGATTTGAATTTGCCGGTCATGCAGAGTAATCCTTGAACAAGGGTGAAGTAGTTGTGCAATTCAAAATAAGTTAAATTTAAAGAAAGTGAAATTGCGCAGACGATCAGAATTTATTCTGTGTCGTCAGGCAAGGAGGGAAGAGACGTGCCAAGAAAAGGAAGAGTTCCAAAGAGAGAGGTTCTGCCTGATCCTGTATATGGAAATGTTGTTGTAGCAAAACTCATCAACAACATTATGCTTGACGGTAAAAAAGGCGTGGCACAGCGTATCGTTTACGATGCTTTTGCAATGATCGAAAAGCAGACAGGAAATGATCCTGTAGAAGTATTCGAAAAAGCTATGAACAACATCATGCCTGTTTTAGAAGTTAGAGCAAGACGTGTAGGTGGTGCAAACTACCAGGTTCCGGTTGAAGTAAGAGCTGACAGACGTCAGACATTAGGCCTCAGATGGCTCACAAAGTATACAAGAGCAAGAAGCGAAAAATATATGTATGAGAGACTTGCTAAGGAAATTATGGATGCTGCAAACGAAACAGGTTCATCCGTAAAGAAAAAGGAAGACACTCATAAAATGGCTGAAGCTAATAAAGCATTCGCTCATTTCAGATGGTAAGACACTGATAAAAAAAGTCGCAGAAAGGAGGAATAAGTATGACTCGAGAATTTCCTTTGGAAAGAACCAGGAATATCGGTATAATGGCGCATATTGATGCAGGCAAGACTACGACGACAGAAAGAATACTCTTTTATACCGGAAGAACTCATAGATTAGGTGAAGTTCATGAAGGCGCTGCTACCATGGATTGGATGGAGCAGGAACAGGAAAGAGGCATAACTATCACCTCTGCTGCTACTACGGCTCAGTGGAGGGATACCAGAATAAATATTATTGACACCCCGGGTCACGTTGACTTTACCGTGGAAGTAGAAAGATCTCTTAGAGTTCTTGACGGAGCGGTAGCTGTTTTCTGTGCTAAAGGCGGTGTTGAGCCTCAGTCAGAAACTGTATGGAGACAGGC
>JAFXHN010000097.1 GCA_017536365.1 Bacillota bacterium
ATATTATCAGAAATCCCATTAAATACAGACAATATTTAAAGGAAAGGACATGTTATGAGACTTGCAAAACATCTCATTTTATTTTCTCTCGGGGGACTCATATACCTAATAATAGAAATACTCTTCCGGGGATATACTCATCAGTCCATGTTCTTTGTAGGCGGACTTTGCTTTGTACTTATAGGGTTAATAAACGAACTTCTTGATCCCTCCACGCCTATGCTTATTCAAATGTTTCTTTCTATGACCCTTATAACAACAGTTGAATTCGTATCCGGATGCGTGCTCAATCTCATATTAGATCTCAATGTGTGGGACTACAGCGAGCTTTGGGGAAATATCCTGGGTCAGATTTCTATTCCTTTTATGGGAGCATGGTTCTTTCTCTCCGCAGCCGGCATCCTTTTGGACGATATATTGCGGCATTTGATATTCAGAGAAAAACTTCCTAAATATACGATAGTATAAAAAAGCCCCGGCATCTTGTGATGTCGGGGCAAATATCATGTCCTTTTATTCTGCATCTCCAAAGGCTTCCGCAACCTTTATCATTATCGCGCACTCTATCCTCTTCTTGTGAAGCTCGCAGCCCAGCTTATATACGCCTGTTATATTTCCTGTAGAATGGAATGCATTGGCAGGGCATCCGCCGCTGCAGTACATCCTTGCAAAGCAGTCATTACACTCTTCATGGGCATAAACGTTGCACATTTTGAACTGATCGCAGATCTCGCTGTTTTTAACTCCCTCAAAAACATTTCCGAGAAGGAAGTCCGGATTATCAACGAACTGATGGCACGGATACAGGTCTCCCCAAGGGGTCACAGCCATATATTCCGTTCCTACACCACAGCCTGATATCCTCTTCACGATACAAGGTCCGCCGGTCATATCTATCATAAAATGGAAGAAGGTAAAGCCTTTTCCTGCTTTCTTTCTTTTTATCATCTCAACTGCCAGTCTGTCGTATTCCGACAAAAGCTTCGGCAGGTCGGATTCCTTAAGAGCGTAATCCTCTTCCGGAGGCGCCACCACAGGCTCCATGGATATCTGTTCAAATCCCAGGTCTGCCGCATGAAGTATATCACTGGCAAAATCCGTATTGAAATGAGTATATGTTCCTCTTATATAGTAATCCTGCTGGTTTCTACTTTCTGCCATCTTTTGAAATTTAGGAACTATCAGATCATAACTGCCTTTACCGTTAGGACTTACTCTGAATCTGTCATTCACTTCTTTTCTCCCGTCAAGGCTCAGAACAACATTGCTCATCTCTTTATTGGCGAATTCCATCACTTCATCATCAAGAAGAACTCCGTTTGTGGTAAGAGTGAATCTAAAGTTCTTGTCGTAAATCTTTTCCTGCTCTCTTGCATAAGCCACAAGCTTTTTAATAACTTCGAAATCCATGAGAGGCTCTCCGCCAAAGAAATCCACTTCAAGATTTCTTCTTGTGCCGGAATTCTCTATAAGGAAATCTAAAGCTCTTTTTCCTACTTCAAAGCTCATTATAGCTTTATGTCCTTTGTATTCTCCTTCACCTGCAAAGCAGTATTTGCATCTAAGGTTGCAGTCATGAGCAATATGAA
>JAFXHN010000098.1 GCA_017536365.1 Bacillota bacterium
AAATAACATAACAAGTGGTGTCGAATACAACCACCACCTTTATACATTTTGCCCACCCTGTCAATTAGCTATAACAAAAAACACACAGATCCGAACCATTAGGTCCGGATCTTTCTCATATTTCTCATATTTCTCATACTAAAATCTTCCAATATGTTCCCCATCAGGATCCACTATACGGCCTTCCATATGGAATCCGTCTTCATGCAGCATAAAGTCCAGATCGTATTCGTCCAGTCTGGTCTTGTCTATTTCCTGAATAAACTGAGCTTTCGGATACTGGCTCTTTCCGTTTCCTCCGCCGTAAGCGATCAATACCTTTAAATAACTGATCAGGTATTCCAATTCGTGCTCTTCAAAACTTCCGTTGAACACCTTCCAAAGCCCACGGTCATATACAGTGCTTTCTCCCACCATTAAGTCAGCATCCGCTCCGAATTCAAAAAACAATTTTGCGATCTCATATCTTTCCTGCTCATCTTCTACCATTTCCGGCCACAGGAAGCACAGGTCTTCCAGTGCACATTCACAATTCAGTTCAGGATCATAGAAATTAGGGTCTGCACCCTTTTCTAAAAGAAACCTCACAGCTTCTTTGTTGTTATAATTCTGAGCTTCGAAAAGATATGTTGTAGAGTACCCTTCCAAGTCAAGTACCGGCTGGTTTATATCCTCTATTTCACCAATTATCTGTTCTGCACGTTCTTTATTAAAAGGTCTTTCTTTGATAAGCGAAAGAAATTCCTCGTTTCCCTTCATATATGTTTTTTCCACAGTACTGCCTCCTATTTCAATCTACTCTTCTATATATTACAAAGGTCTCCCTTCCTCGTCAAACCTCTTTTTAAGTTCTTTTTCCGTGAGCACCACCGGTATAAAAATACACGCGCACTGCACCAGCGCTATACCTCCGCCTATCCAGCCCACTGTGTCGTCACTGCCTCTCACTATAGTCAGGAACAGTATCAGCGTTATACCTGCCATTATCACTCCCAGATAGAACATCAGTCTTCCGCAGTATCTGTTGGAATAGTTCCATGCTTCCTGAGAGCTCATTGAACGTCTAGTCCTGTATCCGAAATATGCGTTTTTAGTCCCCGGAGCTATCTCGAGCATCTTGCCGAAAACTGCTATAGCTATAGGGATCATCATATCCGACACCAGCAGGAACCACCACATAAATCCTTTTCCCATATGTACCTCCTATTTTATAAACGCGAACACCGCTGTCAGCACACCGTATACCGCCGGCTGATGCAAAAGATATATCAGCAAAGAATGCCTTCCCGGCCATTCCACAGGTTTTAAACTCACTTCCGGCATTTTATCCAGAAGATCATATTTTTCAAAAATTAAGTACAGAAAATAACCTGTATGGTACAGGAAAAGCCAAGGGATCAGCGGAAAATAATCCGCGGAATGAAACCCATCTCCCGGGAACCCAAGATATGCGGTAAAAAGATTTGCGTAAAGCTCCTCAGGCACAGTAAAGAGCACCCAACCTCCAACACCTATGCTGCCTGAAGCTATGAATCTCGTTATAATAAACAGTCCGAAAAACAGGATCAGACCGGCTCTCGGATCGATCTTCCTGTAGAACTTGTCCAAAGGTATCATCACCAGCATCCCTGTGCCTATAAGACTCAGTACGCCGAAAAGGATAAATCCCTCAGGAACAAAAATTCCAGTTACAGCAGTTACCGCCAAAGATGCCGCCAGCACCACAAGGCCTCTTTTGAGTTTTTTGCGGCCCATAGACCAGCAGAATCCGGAAAGCAGGATAAAAGTCCAGCAAATGCTCTGCTGCCACAGGAATGAGATCTGGGTACCGTACCATGAGATCTCAACTCCGAACATATTGCACAGATCCCAGACCATATGATACAGGATCATGCTGATAAGCGTGATGCCCCTTATCAGATCCAGCACTTTGTATCGTCCTGATATGCTGCTGATTTGAATCGCTCCTATTTCATCTTTTCTTCCCATTCTTCCTGTTTAAATCCTACTACTACACTGTCGCCTTTGATACCCAAAGGTCTTTTTACTAAAAGTCCGTCTGTTGCCAGAAGCTGAAGGATCTCTTCATCGCTCATGGACGGTATCTTGTCTTTGAGCTGCATTTCTTTGTAAAGCTTTCCGCTGGTATTGAAAAACTTTTTGATCGGAAGACCGCTTTTTTCATACCATTGTTTTAACTCTTCATAAGAAGGATTTTCTTCCTTTATATCTCTGAAAGTATATTCCACACCCTGTTCATCCAGCCACTTCTGAGCTTTCTTGCAGGTAGTGCATCTTGGATAACAAACAAATAACATCTTATTCCTCCGTAATATTACATTTTATACAGTTCCCATCTGCATTCCTCTATAATATACCGTATTTCATAGAGTTTTTCCACCCCGCAGATCATACTTGAGCATCTGTAAACTATACTTTTTACTCCTGCGAATTTCCATTCCTCCACATGAAATATCTTTTCTATTTTAACTTCATAGGTGTTTGAATCTCCGTCCCTGTATCTGAACTTGTAGGGTCTGGGCTTGTTGTTCCCCTCCGCCTTGAAGGTGACTATAGCATCTATAGGTTCTGACAATATCTTCACTCTTCGTGACCTCCCATCATGATGTAATTACCGTCGTTGACTCCTCCCTCGATAGGTTTAACGTTCTGATGATTGGCAAAGGCGCCCCTTATTATGGCTCCCTGCCCGTATCTTTCTCGTATGGCATCTATAGCCTTGTCCAAAGCCTGCTCTTTTTCTTTTTTTTCTTCCCCAAACATGGATATCTGCTCCGGTTCATCAGGATTTTTGAAATTCGTCACAGAAACTCCAAGAAGTCTTATCGGTTCTCCCTTCCAGCACTGGTCGAAAAGCCGGCAGGCGTACTTGTATATCTCCGTAGTAGAATCCGTATAGGTGTACAGCTTCATCTGATGGCTGTATTTCTCAAAACCAGAACTTTTTACAGTGACGGAAACAAGGCCCGCTTTGAATCCGTGTTTTCGAAGCCTCATGCCCACTCTTTCGGATAAAGAAAGCAGGAACATCTTCGCCTCTTTTCTGTCTGTGACATCGTACTTGAGAGTCATGCTGTTTCCTATGCCCTTCTGATCTATTTCATCATTCACGGTCACAGGAGAAGGATCTATCCCGTTGGCATAGTTCCACACAAGTTCTCCATGGCTTTTCAGCAGGCTTTTGAGATATATAACATCGGTTCTAGCCAGATCTCCTATGGTGTTTATGTTCATCTTCTTAAGCTTTTTTGCTGTTGCTCTACCCACCATAAAAAGCTCTTCCACAGGAAGAGGCCACATTTTCTCTTCTATTTCTTCCGGAAAGAGGGTATGGACTCTGTCCGGCTTTTTCAGCTCAGACCCCATTTTCGCAAGGAGCTTGTTGCAGGACACTCCTACATTCACCGTATAGCCCAGTTCGTTTTTTATCCTGTCCTTTATCTCATAAGCTGTCTTTACAGGATCTCCGAATTTCCGCTCCGACAAAGTGTAGTCCAGAAAACACTCGTCCACACTGTATCTCTGCACCAAAGGAGAATATTCCTTGAGGATGTTGAACATTTCCTGACTGCATTTCATATACAGATCGAATTCCGGCGGAAAAACCTGAAGCTCAGGGCACTTCCTTCTTGCTTCAAACAGGCTCTCGCCGGTAGTTATGCCGTACTTCTTTGCGGGAATCGATTTCGCCAGTATTATGCCGTGACGATTGTTGGGATCTCCGGCTATGGCCGAAGGGATCTCTCTGATATCTGTCCCGTAACCGTTCTGCAAAAGATTCACTGCCGTCCAGCTCAGATATGCCGAATTTGCATCTATATGCATGACTATCATATTCCCGCTCCTTTCTCATCGTTATATCCCCATTATACAGAACATATGTTCGTTGTGCAATATGCAATTTGAGGAAGTTTCCATACAAAAACGGAGAGTCTCCTCTCCGTCTCGATCCATCTATTCCAGCTCAAGCACATTGCCTGCTTCTTCTTCGCTGAGCATAGTAACGTCTTTGAGCTTTCTCTGCATCTGTCTTGTTCTTGTCCCCACAAGCTTTTCAAGCTCGTCGTTGGCCTGATTTATCCTGTTCTGAGCGCTTTCCAGTGCACCGGCGAACTTATCAAACTCTGTTCTGACAGCTCCCAGCACCTGCCACACTTCACCGCTCCTCTTCTGAATTGCAAAAGTCCTGAACCCCATCTGCAGGCTGTTCAAAAGTGCCGCCATGGTGCTTGGGCCTGCAATGTTCACATGGTAATCTCTCTGCAAGATCTCCACATATCCCTGGTTCACAACTTCAGCGTAAAGCCCTTCAAAAGGCAGGAACATCACTGCAAACTCCGTGGTATTTGGGGGATCCAGATACTTGTCCCTTATATCCTTAGCTTCCGCTTTTATGGTAGCCAGCAGTGCTTTTCTTTTTTCCTGTATCTGCTCCGAAGAACCGTTTTCATAGGCATCGCACAATGATCCGTAGGTCTCTCCCGGGAACTTCGAATCTATAGGCAGATAAACAAAACTTCCGTCCTCGGAAGGAAGCTTCACTGCGTATTCTACATATTTTCCGCTGCCTTTCTTAGTTACTGCATTCTTTTCGTACTGCCCCGGAGAAAGGATCTCTTCAAGGATAGCTCCAAGCTGTATTTCTCCAAGTATTCCTCTGGTCTTTACATTGCTCATGACCTTCTTCAGATCTCCCACGCCCTGAGCAAGAGTCTGCATTTCTCCCAGACCTTTGTAGACCTGTTCAAGTCTGTCATTTACCAGTTTGAAGGACTCTGTCATCCTTTCATTCAAGGTCTTATCAAGTTTTTCATCCACAGTCTGTCTCATGCTTTCCAGGCGCTTATTGTTGTCCTCCTGAATATCCTTGAGCCTGCCGCCCACCTCAGCTTTTACGCTGTCCAGGCGATTTTCCATAGTGTCCTTCATCATTATAAGCTGAGAATTCACCGCATCGTTTCCGTTTTTCATCCCCTGGGCTATAGTCTGGCCAAGGGCAGCCACAGATTCATTGACGCTTCTGTTTACCGCTCCTCTGAGCATTTCCTGCTCTGCCTTCATTTCCAGTTTCATCTGTGACAGTTCTTTCTGAAGGGAGTTTATCTTCTCCTCAGCCTCTCTGTCCAAAGCCGGACTTTTCCTGCTCTTTACCGCCATCACGCATAGGATGACCGCCAGGATCACTGCTATAGCACTTACCGCAATTACTGCGGTTTCAATATTTCCCATAATTATCTCCTACTTGTACCACAACGGTTTTTCATACAAAGATGTGTATGTGAGTTTCCCGTTTATCCTTTCAGAAAGCATCAGACTTATCTGGCCTACTTCCGCTTTTACAGGATCTCCTTCAAGACTTCCGCTGCCGAATATCTTTCCGCTTCCGTGGACCACTACTTCTCTTCCCAAAGTAAGATGCGGCTTGAATGCCCGCTTTTCTATCTTGAATCCTGCTTTTCTGAGACTGTCGGACAGCTGTCTTTGAACAGCCGCAAGAGCCTTGCTCTTTTCACAGCCTATCCACCAAAGATCTCCGCCTTGATCTCTTTTGAAGCATCCCAGCTTATCAAACTTCAGTTCAAAAGGCTCTTCTTCGATCTCTTCCATTATATTTTCTATAACTCCCACCTGGCTCCCCGGCACTTCACCCAGAAAGACCAAAGTAAGATGAAGATTTTCATCTCTTGTAAAGTTTCCGCTTCGGGAATTTGCCCTCAGTTCTTCTCTTACTTCTATCAAGCGCTGTTTGACGGTTTCATCAAAATTAATTGCTATGAATAATCTCATCCGGTCTCCTTCCGTATTTTTGACAGATTATAACTCCGGCAACGATTATAAATGCTGTGAGCACTTTTACCGGTTCAAGCTCTTCTCCTATGAGGATGACTGAAGCCATCATTGAGAAGAACGGCATAAGATTTACGAAGATAGATGTTCTTGCAGAGCCTATCTTTGTTATAGCATAGAACTGGATGCAGTATGCTCCAACGGACGCAAAGGCCGCCAGACAAAACAGAGCTGCCCATGATGAGAACGGTACGCTTCCGATCCATTCCCAAGGTTTTTCCGCAAGAGCCAAAGGAAATGCAAACACCATACCTGTAACAAAGTTCCAGAAAGTCAGCACCAGTGCATTAAAATGAGAGCACTTGCTCTGACAGTATACGTTATATATCGCCCAGACACCGGTGCCTGCCAGCATCAGCAGATCTCCGGAATTAAACTGGAATCCCGTCAATGCCGCGATATTGGCGCCGCAAATGGTAAACACAGCTCCCACAAAGGATATCCCTACCCCGAGAGCCATCTTTTTGTTTATATACTGATGAGCAAACACCGCTCCTATTATTATCGTCATTACCGGATTGAGAGCCCCGATGATGGATGAATTTATAGCAGTGGTCCTTTCCAAAGCCATAAAGAACAGGAACTGATACATGAATATTCCAAGAAAACCGGATACCATGGCCGGCAACAACTTCCCTATATTCTCTTTTTTCAAATCCGACAGTTTAGGTTTCTCTACAGAAGGCACCGCTCTGATTATTATCCAAAGCAGGATCGCAGCTGTCAGAAATCTAAAAAATATAAATGAATCTCTGGGAACATAGTCCACAACCATTTTGGTCAAAGGGAATGAACACCCCCAAAACATGTTGCCTAAAACCAAAAGTGCATAAATATATCTGTTTCTCACCGAATTCTCCTTATCTTTTTCAATAATCTTATTGATTATATCATATACTTCAGGATAAGAAAAGACACCCGAAAAGTTTATCGGGTGCCTGTGTTTTACTTGTACGGTATGATCGCGCCTACTCGCCGATGCTCTGCATCTTGAGCTGACAGCATTTCCCTCCGCTGCATTCTTTTCTTGTTCCGTCACAGAGTTCTATATTTCCCCCACAGATAACAAGGTTCTTGCCGTGAACGATAACATCCGCAAGCTTCTGTCTTGCGATATTGTAGATACCTTGTACGGTAGTTCTTGCAACGTTCATTTTTACTGCGCATTCTTCCTGGGTATAGCCTTCCAGATCTATAAGCCTGATGGTCTCATACTCATCTACCGACATATTTACATATTCTTCATTTTCATGCACTTCTAAAGGTCCGAACTTGTCGTTCTCCGGAAGCACACAGATCTTTCTCCATTTTCTGGGTCTGGACATATTTATTACAACCTTTCATAAGAGTGATATATTAATGGTCAATTTTATTTTAATACGCCCCTACGCCTCGTGTCAAAGGAAAATAAGGCTAATTTTCCTGTTTTTCCTGCTTTTTTCCCGCTTTTTCCGCGGAAATTTTCTCTAATTCCTCTTTTTCTAGCACTGTATATGCCACTTTTCCCACTAATGTTTGAGGCAGAGAATCCCTGTATTCGAATTCGTACGGCATAGCATATTTAGCTATATTTTTCTCACAATGCTTCTTGATATCCGCCTTTACTTTTGCGGTTTCCTTTACTCCCGGCTTGAGCACGATAAAAGCTTTTACCTTTTGGATCTTGTAAGGATCAGGCACTCCTATACAGGTGGACATAAGCACCATAGGATGATTGTCGATTATGTTCTCCAGCTGCGAAGGATAGATAGAGTAGCCTGAAGAAATGATCATTCTATTTATCCTCTGTTTGTAATATACAAATCCTTCTTCATCCATCATTCCCAGGTCTCCCGTATGCACCCACACCCTTCCGTCTGAGTGGGTCCTGAGCGTGTCTGCTGTTTCCACCGGATTGTTCATATACCCTTTCATTACAGTAGGACCGCTGATGCAGATCTCTCCGTCCTGCCCGTAAGGGACTTCTTTATCTGTTCCCGGTTCAACGATTTTATAGTAAGTATCAGGGAACGGGATCCCTATGCTGCCTTCTTTATAGAAATTTTTAGGCGTAAGACAGCTTGCGGTAACACACTCTGTTGTTCCGAAGCCCTCTCTGATCTGAACAGAGGCATTATGATCCTTCAGGAATGCATCTACCTTCTTCTTAAGCTCTGCGGATAAAGAATCTCCTCCCGAAAAAACCCCTTCCAGACAGGAAAGATCCAGGTCCTTCATCTTCTTGCTTCTGAGAAGCGCTTCAAAAAGTGTCGGTACTCCTGCTATATAGTTTGGTCTGTATTTTTTAAGGATCTCAGCATATGTATCAACGCTGAACTGCGGCACGAGCACGCAGGTGCATCCGTTGGCAAGGCCTGTATGAATGGTAACTCCCAGCCCGAATCCGTGGAATATAGGCATGATAGACAGCATGATATGCCCCGGGATTATGCAGTCCCCGGCCGCAGCAGTCTGCATAGCCAATGCGTTGAAGTTCATATTTGTCAGCAAGATACCTTTAGTTGTGCCTGTAGTTCCTCCGCTGTAGAGTATAACAGCCACTTCGTCTCCCTTTTTGTTGTATCTGTACTCGCCTTTATACTCTCTGCCCTTTTCCATAAAGTCTGAATATCTGATGAGTCCCGGTCTCTTAGGGATCTTGGCGATCTTTCTTCCTTTTGTGATCTTGAACACCTGTTTTTTCACTGTAGGAAGAGCTTCTTTTATGGATGCGCAGATTATGGTTTTTACCTGAGGTATCCTGTCTTTTATAGCATCAAATTTTCCGTAGAACATATCCATGGTCAGAACAGCAACACTTCCGGAACCGTTTATGTAATTTTCGATCTCTCCTTCCGCAGAGAGAGGATGGACCATGTTAGACACTGCTCCCACCACATTGAGAGCATAAAACATCGTCACCGCCTGCGGCGTATTCGGCATACAGATGGTAACAACATCGTCTTTTTTTATACCTATCGCTTTAAGCGCTTTTGCACAGATGTTTACATCCTCGATAAATTCCAGATATGTAATGTTCTTTCCCATGAAATCATAGGCTTTTTCATGGAGATAACATCCTTGAACAGCATTTTTTTCTATAAGCTCGAACATAGATATGTCCGGATATTCCAAATGGTGCGGTACATTTTCATACGAAGACAGCCACGGTGCCTTCGGTGTATTAGAATTCATAATCAACCTCCGTTTCGAGCGACTGTTCCAGCAGTTCCGGATGGGCCACCAGATGCTTGATAAATCTTATGGATCTGGCAAAATAGAATCCGTCTGCTATCCTTTCGTCAACAGTACATCCCAAATTTACTACATCTCTTATTTCTATCTCTCCATCAGAATTAACTATAGGGGCCTTATGTATCTCTCCTACTGTTATCATTATGGAGTTTGTGCCGTAATTGTTAAGGTGATGATACGGTGCATCACATTTTATGCTTCCGAGATTTGAAAGCAGCACTGTGGTGAAATTCGGATCTCCCGAAGTTATTACCTTAGGCATCAGTCCGTAGAAGTCCGCTATCCTTACCAATACGAAGAAAAGTCTTGTCAAAAATCTCGGCATCTTCCCCACGAAGCTCATTATATCGTTGATATCCGTGGATTTTTCTCTTCTGAGTTTTCCTGCATCTCCCACTATCTTTTTGCTTATATCAAAAATCGTGCTTTTCGGTTCAGCTTTCATTATAAGCAGCATTTCCTCTGCATGATCCTCGAAGCTGCGCTTCACCACAAAGGACAGGGTTATCTTGTCTCTCTGATATACTCTTCTTCCTGCAATAAAACGATTCAGATACGGTCTGAAATAGATGGTCTTTGCCACAGCCGCAACAAAAACATGAAAAGGAGTCATCTTATACTCCTTGTTTTCTTTATTCTTTTTTTCTATATATTTAAGAAGCTCAGTCACATCTATCTGTTCCTGAAGATAGACTTCCGCTTCCGTACGTTTAGGCATCAGATGAGGCATAATCAAATGCATCCCGTCCAGATCCTTAAGCCATACGCCGTCTCTTCTGTCGCCCCGTTTTCTCTTATTCTTTTCCATCGCTGACCCTCTTTAAAGATAAATATACGTCATATTAAGCATGACGGGTTCACATAATTATACAACAAATCGACATTTTTCGACCCAAAATCCCCATAAAGATTTTCTTAAAGTTTTATTGAGAAAAACAAAAGGCCGACCCTCGTCAGCCTCGAAAATTCAATTAAGCAGGTATACTGAATAATTCAGATACCCCGCGAATGTCACCCATAAAAGATAGGGTATGAGAAGATACGCCGCAGTCCTGCTGCACCTGAAGAACAGCACTGTCATCAGTATTATCAAAAACCACAGAAGCACCAGCCAAATGAATGAGGCAAAGAACATCTGCCAGTTGAAAAATATCAGCGGCCACACAAAGTTGACTGCCAGCTGGATTATATACAGTTCTATCAGACTGTCTTTATTTTTACAATCCGATCTGTATATCAAATACACAGATATACCCATCAGGACATACAGTATCCCCCACACTATAGGAAACAGTACTGCCGGAGGAGATAATGCCGGTTTTTCCAGCATGGAATATATGCCGTAGGAATCTCTGGTGAGCCATGCTGCAAGTCCGCCAACGGCAAGAGTCCCTCCTATACTTATTATCAAAGGCAATAACTTCTTCATAAGCGACCTCCTTAATAAATCTGATTTTTATTTAAGGATATTCCGCCGGTCCTGAAAATATTAGCTGTTTCCCGGGTTTATTGATATTTCCTGCAAAAACGTTTCAGGACAGTCCGAAGACTGCCCTGACGCTCATTTCAATCTTAACATCCGAAGACATCAATAACTATTTTGTGTTGTATGAATCCTTTGGTTCATAGTGAGTATGGAGAAGCTCATGAGCAAGGTGTCCGTTAGGCTCTCCAAGGTACTCTTTATAGAGAATTTCCACTTCGTGGTTCTTGTGAGATTTTCTCTGTGGAAGTCTCATATCTTCATCATAGAGGCCGTTTGCTCTGTTCACTCTAGGATTGAGTCTCATTCTCTTCTTAGCTGAAACGTAAGGCTGACCG
>JAFXHN010000099.1 GCA_017536365.1 Bacillota bacterium
ATATTGATACCTGTGTTTATGGTTTTCCTGATGATGGGTTTTTCTTATGTCGCGGCAGTTATATTTATAGTGGCATCTCTTACTGATGCCCTCGATGGTCATATTGCAAGAAAATACAACCTTATAACAAACTTTGGGAAAATCATGGATCCTCTTGCAGACAAGCTTCTTGTAACAGCTGCCCTGCTTTGTCTCGTACAGTTTGGGCACGTGGCTGCATGGATGGTATTCGTTATCTTAGCAAGAGAATTCCTTATCGTGAGCCTCAGAGCTGTAGCTGCCAGTCAGGGCATAGTTATAGCTGCATCAAAATGGGGCAAGCTCAAGACCATATCTCAGATGGCGGCTGTGATCCTTCTTCTTATGGAAAACTGGCCGTTTGGATGGGAAGGTTTCCCTCTTGCGGATATAGTGATGTGGATAGCTGTTATCCTAACCATTGTTTCCGGTGTGGATTATATTATCAAGAATAAAGATGTGTTCAAAGGTTAACGGATAAGGAGATGATATAGTGAGATCGGCTATTTTAAGTGTTGGCACAGAACTGCTTTTCGGACAGGTAACTAATACAAATACAGTGTATTTATCACAGAAACTCAATTTTATGGGTATAGATGTGATGCATCATGAGACCATAGGTGACAATCCTGAAAGAATGAAACAGGTAATGCACAGGATGCTGGATGAAGTGGAGCTTATAATCACCACAGGCGGTCTTGGACCTACACAGGATGACCTGACAAAGGAAATGGCGGCTGAAGTCATGGGCTGTGAACTGAAACTGGATCAGGCGTCTTTGGAGAAGATCAAAGGTTATTTCGACAGAACAGGCAGGACTATGACCGAGAACAATGTTAAACAGGCTTGGCTGCCCGCAAAGGAAGACGGGATAATACTTCCGAACAACGGCGGAACTGCACCGGGATGTATTTTCGAAAAGAACGGCAAAGCTATAATTTGTCTGCCGGGACCTCCTCGCGAGATGACAAAGATGTTTGAAGAATCTGTACTCCCTTACTTACAGTCTAAAACAAATGATGTCATTTTCTATAGGATGCTCAGGATATTCGGCATAGGAGAAAGTCAGCTTGAAAGCATGCTCGAAGAACTGATCACAGGTCAGACAGATCCGACTATCGCTACCTATGCTAAAGAAGGAGAAGTCAGTGTAAGAGTAACATCAAAGAGAAAGACTATGGAAGAAGCCGCTGCTGCGGTAGATGCCATGGTGGAAGATGTTAAGAAGATAATCGGAGATTCCATTTACAGCTATGATGACGAGGATCTTAAAGATGTTGTGGCAAAGAAGCTCATGGAAAAGGGTCTCAGCATTTCATGTGCGGAGTCTTGTACAGGAGGGCTTTTTGCGGCGACGCTCATCGGCGTGGACGGTATTTCTTCAGTATTCGAAAGAGGCTTTGTGACATACAGCAATGAAGCTAAAGAAGCTGAGCTTGGAGTAAGACATGAAACTCTCGAAAAATTTGGCGCAGTAAGCGAAGAGACTGCCAGAGAAATGACAGCAGGACTTAAGAAGAAAACCGGAAGCAGAGTGTGTATTTCGGTTACCGGTATCGCAGGTCCTTCGGGCGGAACTGAGGAGAAACCTGTGGGACTGGTTTACATTTGTGCGGATGTGGATGGAAATATCATGTGCAATGAGTATAAAGTGAGACCTGTAAGCAGGAACTGGATAAGAAGCTATACTGTAATGCTCATGCTTAATATGATAAACAGAATGATATAAAGTGTTTGTTTTAGAGATTTTATAGAGAAAAATGCTCGGCGAAAGAGGATCCTTCTGCCGAGTTTTTTTATTGATATACAGTGGAAAATATTGCAAAATATGCATAAAACCTTGCATAAAAAGCTCTTGACGGCAAACATAAAATAGAGTAATATATAGAAAAGAACAAATGTTCACTTTTGTTTGGAGGTAAGGATGGACAATATCAATAACGAAGAAAAAAACAAAGCCCTTGAAGCGGCTATGCAGCAGATACAGAAACAGTTTGGCAAAGGAGCGATCATGCGCCTCGGCGATGATGCGGCAAAACTTAACATAGAAGCTATCCCTACTGGAGCCCTTAGCCTTGATATAGCAACAGGGATAGGAGGTATACCTAAGGGTAGGATAATAGAGATCTACGGACCTGAATCCTCAGGTAAAACCACTGTTACACTTCATATAATAGCAGAAACTCAGAAGAGAGGCGGAAAGGCAGCTTTCATAGATGCGGAACATGCGCTTGATCCTGAATATGCGGCAAGACTTGGAGTAGATGTAAATGAACTCATCGTTTCGCAGCCGGATACAGGAGAGCAGGCTCTTGAGATCTGCGAAGTCCTGGTGAGAAGCGGTGCTGTGGATGTAGTGGTTATCGACTCTGTAGCAGCGCTGGTGCCAAGAGCTGAGATCCTCGGCGAAATGGGAGATTCACACGTAGGCCTTCAGGCAAGACTTATGTCTCAGGCATTGAGAAAACTTGCGGGCGTTATAAACAAATCCAACACATCAGCGATTTTTATCAACCAGCTCAGAGAAAAAGTCGGCATCATGTTCGGCAACCCTGAAGTTACAACAGGTGGTAAAGCCCTTAAGTTCTACGCCAGCATGAGGATAGATATCAGAAAAGGCGAAGCTATAAAAGTGGGAGATGAGATCTTAGGAAATAAGACAAAGGCTAAGATCGTTAAGAACAAGGTAGCTCCACCGTTTAAAGTGGCGGAATTCGATATCATGTACGGAACAGGCATTTCAAGAACAGGGGACATCCTTGACTGTGCTGTAAATGTTAAAGTGGCGGAAAAGGCCGGTTCATGGTACAGCTACGATGGACAGAGGATAGGTCAGGGCAGAGAAAATGCAAAACAGTTCCTTGCGGATCATCCTGATATCATGGAAAAAATGGAAGCTCAGGTAATGGAATATTATAGAAAAAAGAACGCTCCTCAGAATAACAGTGATGATGAAGCTGCGGATGCGGTGTTTTCCATCAATGAAGATCTCTAAATGAATGGATACAATATAAAAAAGGGAAAATGGGGAGAAGATAAAGCGGCAGACTTTCTTATAGGAAAGGGATATAGTATAATAGAACGTAATTTCAGATGCAGATGGGGAGAGATCGATATTATCGCAGAGAGGGCAGGTGTAATTCATTTTGTGGAAGTAAAGACCCGGACCTCTGAGAGATTCGGCAGCCCTTTGGAATCTATCACGTATGAAAAAATGCATCATATTATGCGCTCTGCACAATACTATATTCATAGCAAGTCTTTAGAAAAGTGTGAAATAAGTCTGGATGGGATCGCGGTATGCAAAGGCCGTATAGACTTTGTGCAGGGTATAAATATGTGATTTTTATGTGCGGATATTTTATATATTCGCACTTGCTTTTTATAACAACACTGAACAGAGAGGTATGAGATGGGGAACATTGACAATTCTTCATATATCGAAGAAACAGTTAGAAAACAGCGGGAATTTTATATGACCGGAAAGACAAGGTCTTTGGAGTTTCGTATTAATTCTTTAAAAAGACTGAAAAAAGTCATTGAGGATAAACAGGGCAGTATAGCGGAGGCTCTAAAAAAAGACCTGAACAAAGATCCTCTCGAGGCATATATGTGTGAGACAGGCCTGGTGCTGGATGAGATAGGATATCACATAAAGCATTTATCTAAGTGGATGAAGGAAAAAAGAGTAAGGACTCCTTTGGCTCAATTCCCTTCAAAAAGCTTTATATCCCCTGAGCCTTGCGGAGTTGTACTTATAATGTCTCCTTGGAATTATCCTGTTCAGCTTTGTCTGGAACCGCTTATAGGAGCCATTTCCGCAGGAAACTGTGCTGTATTGAAACCATCCGCTTATTCTCCTGAATCCGGAAGCATAGTAAAGGAGATCATAGAAGAAGCCTTTTCTCCTGAATATGTGACTGTTGTAGAGGGCGGCAGAAAGGAAAATCAGGCATTATTCGGACAAAAGTTCGATCATATTTTCTTTACCGGATCTGTGGAAGTTGGTAAAGAAGCTATGGCTGCGGCGGCTAAGCATCTTACACCGGTGACGCTGGAACTGGGAGGGAAAAGCCCTGTTATCATAGACAAAACAGCAGATATCAAGATCGCTGCCAGACGGGTCGCTTTTGGGAAAGTGATAAATGCAGGTCAGACCTGTGTAGGACCTGACTATGTACTTATTGAAGAAAATGTAAGGGAAGACTTTATTGAAAGTTTCAGACAGGCTCTCGAGGAGTTTTTCCCTGACGGAAATATGTCTTCGATGGTGAATATAGTATCGGAAAAACATTATCTCAGAAAAAAAGAGCTGCTGAAAGACCAGAGTATAGCAATAGGCGGCGGGTGGGACGATGAGACAAGATTCATAGAACCAACCCTTTTGGTCGATGTGGATCCTGAGTCCCCTGTGATGCAGGAAGAGATATTCGGACCTATCCTCCCGTTACTTACATGGAGGGATATAAAAGATGCTATAGATTTTGTAAACAGCAGATCAAAGCCTTTGGCATTTTACCTGTTTACAACTGATGCTTCAGTTGAACGAAGGATCATTGATTCCTGTTCTTTTGGAGGAGGCTGCATCAACGATACTATAGTTCATCTTGCAACACCTTATATGGGGTTTGGAGGAGTAGGGAACTCCGGTATGGGACAGTATCACGGAAAGAAAAGTTTTGATACATTTACACATTACAGGAGCATCCTTAAGAAAAGCAATAAGATAGACCTTCCTATGAGGTATATGCCCTATACAGAAAGTAAGTTTAATATGATAAAAAGGTTTTTGAAATAACCAAAAAGTATAAAATCAGGATGCTGTTAAGTATCCTGATTTTTGTCTTATTACGTTATTATTTATTTTCAGGCTGTTCCAACTTCTCACATAAATAGCCTTTTTCATTCAAAGTTTTTTCTATCAGATCAAGGGTGGCTTCAGAGTTGGCAGCTATGGTGTGATAGTGATATCCGGAAGTGATATCCTTCAATGGCGAAGATTTGCCGCTCTTTATATCATCTACAAATTTTTGGACGTCGAGTCGGGAACTGATATTGAGTTTGGCGGACATATGGCCGTAAACCTTATGACGCACCTGAACATCCACTGCAGTGCCGCCGAAATCCACTATTGTATTGAGTTCATCTGCAAGATCATCATCAGTGTGATAAGCTTTTATTACTCTTGTGAAATTCAGAGGATTATTCAGGATATATCCACGATTAGTGGAGATTATATCATGACGTTCAGCTCTAAGAAGAGCCATATCCTGAACTATTACCTGCCTGCTTACGGAAAAATGCTTTGCCAGTGCAGCTCCGGAGACAGGGGAACCTGAATTTGCTATCAGCTTCAGAATTTCTTGTCGTCGTTCTGTTCCTTTCATATAGTATTTGTATCCTTTCATATATTTTCAGAAAGCAAAAGTTTGTTCTTACTGTTATATTGCGTGAAGGTTTTTAAGTGAAACGTCCAGGATAGGAGCGGAATGTGTGAGAGCACCGCTGGAGATAAAATCTACACCTACATCTAAGAGGCGTTCGATGTTTTCTCTGGTAACATTGCCGGAACATTCTGTCTGAGCTCTGCCGTCTATGATCTTGATGGCTTCCTTCATCATTTCCGGAGACATATTGTCCAGCATAATTATGTCTGCTCCGGCTTCCACCGCTTCTTTGACCATTTCCAGATTTTCAACTTCTACTTCGATTTTTCTTACAAAGGGAGCATATTCTTTAGCCATTTTTACGGCTTTTGAAACACTTCCTGCTGCTCCGATATGATTGTCTTTAAGCAGGATCCCGTCGGACAGGTTATATCTGTGATTATTCCCGCCGCCGACTTTTACAGCATATTTTTCGAACACACGCATATTAGGTGTGGTTTTTCTTGTGTCAAGAAGTTTTGTTTTGCTTCCTTCCAGAAGCTTTGATATGGAGTTTGTGTATGTAGCTATACCGCTCATTCTTTGCAAATAATTCAGAGCAACACGCTCACCTGAAAGAAGGACACGTATGTCGCCTCTTACAACTGCCATCAGCTGACCGTTTGTTACGGTATCTCCATCTTTGCAGAAGAATTCAACTTGCGTTTCTGCATCGAGAAGTTCAAAAACTCTTTTGAAAATATTGAGACCTGCAACTATACCGTCCTGTTTGCACAGCAGCTGAACTTCTCCTTTTTGCGCATTAGGCATTACAGAGTTTGTTGTTATGTCTTCGCTGGTGATATCTTCCTGAAGAGCCTGGATGAGCAGATGGTCTACATTTACTGTCATCGTTATCGTATTATTCATTGGACTTGTTTATCCTTTCTATTTCGTTTAATACAAGCTTTTTATATTCTTCCTGCAAAGATTCTGTGTCTTCGTATTTTGCCTTGTCTATAAATGGAGCGGGAGTATTTAATGGTGAAACAAGTACGTTTTCTGCCATATGGTGCGCTGCTCTTTTAGAAAATACGAGGCTTTCCAGCAGTGAATTGCTTGCCAGTCTGTTGGCTCCGTGAACTCCGTTGCAGCTTGTTTCACCTGCAGCATAAAGTCTTTCCATAGACGTTTTTGAATGTCTGTTTACTTTTATGCCTCCCATAAAATAGTGCTGGGCAGGAACTACAGGAATAGGCTCTTTTGTAGGATCGAAGCCTTCGTCAACACACTTTTGATATATGTTTGGGAAGTGGTGAAGGATAGTTTCCTCGCCAATAGGACGCATATCCAAAAGTACATATTCTGTACCGTCTTCTTTCATTTGCTTGTGGATGGCTTTTGTCACCTGATCTCTTGGAAGAAGTTCGTTTACAAAACGTTCACCTGATTTGTTGTATAAAAGGGCGCCTTCACCTCTTACTGATTCGGATATAAGGAAAGAACGTCCCGGTTTGTTTGTGTATAAAGTGGTTGGGTGGATCTGAACGTAATCTGGGTTCAGAAGTTCCACTCCGTGTTTGAGGCATACAGCCAAACCGTCGCCTGTAAGATGCGGGAAGTTTGTGGAGTGAGCATACAGCCCGCCGATTCCTCCGCAGGCAAGCAGTGTGCTGTCCGCTTCAATGGTGAATATATTCCCGTCCTTGTCTGTTGCAACGATACCGTAGCAGATATTGTCTTCTGCAATCAGGTCTATCATAGTGGTGTATTCCATCAATGTAACGTTTTTGAGCTCTTTAACTCTTGCAAGGAGCTTGCTGGTGATCTCTTCACCGGTGATATCCTTATGGTAGAGTATCCTGTTGGCACTGTGAGCTCCTTCTCTTGTAAAGCATAATTCACCGTCAACCGTTTCAAAATCAACGCCGTAGTCAATGAGATCTTGAATGGTCTCCTGTGATGAGCGTATCATGATGTCAACTGATTCCAAATTGTTTTCAAAATGTCCCGCAGCCAGTGTGTCGTGGAAGAATGAATGATAATCGTCCTCGTCTCTCAGCATGCATATACCTCCCTGAGCCAGGTATGAGTCGCTGCTTTCCAAATCGGATTTTGTGATCATGATTATCTGTTTGTCGCGGGGAAGGCTAAGTGCGGCATAAAGGCCTGCAACACCGCAGCCTACTATCAATACTTCTGTTTTCATTATAGTGTTTTCCTCTTTGTACGAAGAATTGTCGTCTTCGCGGTTTAAAGTGTCTATTTACCTAACTCAAGCATTCTCTGCAGAGGTGCGAGAGAATCCGCTCTGAGCTTATCATCTACATTGATCTGATTAGTTTTGTTTTCCAAAACATCGATGACCTTATCAAGAGTTATCTGTTTCATGCCCGGACATACGAAATCTTCTGAAACCATATAGAAGGTCTTGTCCGGATTTTTTCTTTGAAGTTCATACATTACGCCGTCTTCTGTGCAGATTATGAATTCTTTGTTTGAACTTGATGTTGCAAAATCAATGATCCCTGAGGTGCTTCCTATGTAATCAGCAAGAGCTAAAGCTTCAGGCACACATTCAGGGTGAATGAGAGCCAATGCATTAGGATGAGCTTTCTTTGCTTCTGCAAGAGTTTCCGGTTTAAGCTGCGCATGGATAGGGCATCTTCCGTCGTTGAATATAAAATTCTTTTCAGGAATCTTTGAGGCCACATACTGACCGAGATTTTCATCCGGTATGAAAAGTATGTTTTTGTTAGGCAGAGCCTTAACGATTTTAAGGGCGTTGGCGGATGTTACACAAACGTCCGAGAGAGTTTTGAGCTCTGCTGTTGAATTGATGTAGCATACAACAGCCAGATCATCGTATTCTTCTCTAAGTTTTCGGATCCTTTCTGCATCTGCCATATGTGCCATAGGGCAGTCCGCATCCGGATCAGGCATCAGCACCATCTTATCAGGATTGAGTATCTTTGCGCTTTCTCCCATGAAGGAAACTCCGCAGAGAACTAATATATCTGCATCTGTCCCGGTAGCGACTTTGCTGAGATAAAATGAATCTCCCACGTAATCCGCTATTTCCTGCACGTCCGCCGGAACATAGTAATGAGCTAGAATTATCGCGTTGTTTTTTTCTTTAAGAGACTGGATCTTGTCTTTAACAGTCATGATGAGTCTTTCCTCCCTAAAGTATATTCCTAAAAATTATACTCTGAAAATTAACAACTGACAAGACAGAAGTTAAAAATAATTGTAAATAAGGTGATAGAACTATCGCAAGGTGAATATATCGTGGTAGAATAATAATAGAGGTAGATAGAAGATATGAAAACTATAGGCAAAAAGAAGAAGACCATCATAGCTGCAGCAGCGGCAGTGCTGGTATTGATATGCGCAGCAGCAGTATATTTTAGTAATGGATATAAAGTGGATGTTCCTGCAGTAGAAGCCTTTGGAGCGGACATTGCAGTAAACAGTTATGAACTTGATAATGGAACAGTTATATATGGACCGGAGGAGGCAGAGACGGGGCTGATATTCTATCCCGGAGGAAAGGTGGATCACAAAGCATATGAGCCTCTGATGACAGCCTGTGCCGCAGAAGGAATGCTATGTGTCTTGATAGAGATGCCTTTTGATCTGGCGGTGTTTAATTCTGACGGGGCAGAGGGGATTCAGGAACTGTTCCCTGAAATAGAAAACTGGTATATCGGAGGGCACTCTCTCGGCGGAGCGATGGCAGCATCATATGTTTATGAAAATGCAGAGAGTTATAAAGGTTTGATCCTTTTGGGAGCTTACTCCACCAAAGATTTGACCCAGACGGATATAGAAGTTCTGTCTATATACGGAAGCGAAGACAGAGTACTGGATATGGAGAAATATGAGAGGTATAGATCTAATCTTCCTGAAGATCATACGGAGTTTGTCATAGAAGGGGGCTGTCATGCCGGTTTTGGGATGTACGGTGAACAGGAGGGAGACGGAGTTCCTTCAATAACATCTGAAGAGCAGATACGCTTGACTGCAGAAACAGTTACTTCATTCATCGCGGAAAAGAAGGATAGAAAATAGAGACAGCTGCCGAAAGGCAGCTGTTTTTACTCTATTTAAGGATGCTGAATATCCTCTTTTTGATATTCGAGTATGTCGCCTACGCTGCAGTCTAGAACTTCGCAGATGGCAGCAAGGGTAGAAAAACGTATGGCAGTGACTCGGTTATTCTTTATTTTAGAAAGATTGACATTTGAAATGCCTACTCTGTCAGCGAGCTCGTTGAGGGAGATCTTTCGCTCCACCATCATCCTGTCTAATTTAAGCACGATTTTTCCCATATCTTCCTCCTACAGAAGTCCGTCTACATCTTTTTCAAGCTCTGCGCCGTGAATAAAGAAACGGGTAAGACAAAGAACGATGATGCCTAATATAAATCCTTCGAGATTTATGCTTATTTCTGTGGCTTCAACACCTATGATCATACGAATGATGATGCTCATTAAAAGACCGACGGCAGGAACGACTATAGCAAATATTCCGATTTTTTTAAGACTGAGTATATTTTCCGGACTGAATGGAGTAGAGTTCTCAGATCTTTTTATTATGAGATTTAAGTTTCTGAAGATCAGAGCCATAAGGATGAATATGACAACTGCTCCTATACCGAATAAGAAAAGTGAGGTCAAATTTATCCCGCCGGCAGGGTCTGAAGCATTTATTTCGAAACCATAGACTGAGATCTCAGGCTCTGTATAAAGTGCCTCCACGTCCATGAAGTATTTTAATAATTGAGGAGCGGCTATAGAACATATAGATACTCCTGTCATAATACCTGTTGCTACCCAGTGAGTGATTTCAAGAATTTTAGTAAATATTTTGGCAAGGGTGTTTACACCTTTCATTTTTTCACCTCCAATAAGATAATCGTTGTGTTTTTGCTTATGTGTGATAAAGAAGCAATAGAAGTGCAAAAAATTTTGCCGTTCCTATCCGACACTTGGCCATTGTGTCG
>JAFXHN010000100.1 GCA_017536365.1 Bacillota bacterium
TCCTTTCTTTCATTCATCTCTTTCATGATGCTGCCTATATTCATTATTTCTTCCGACAGTTTCTCTATCTGTTCTCTGTCCTGATCCTCATCCAGGATCTCCAGTATCTTTAATATCTCATTATGCCTTTTTCTCAGTGCCTGACTTTTGATCTTCTTTGCACATTGTATCAAGGTTTCATTCTCCTCGCTTACAGGCAAAACATTCTGAACTATATCTTTCATAAGGAAAGCATCCTCTTCACTGAGCCCGTCCATAACAGAATTTATATCAACTTCTCCATCATCTGAATAATTAATGACGATCTGTTCAAGTATCCTCTCATATCCGCTTCCGTAAAAATAATCGGATATATCGGGGTTCTCGGCTATCACCGGTATATATCCTCCGTTCCCGATCATCAGTTTTATAAGTGTTTTGACTACAGGAGCTTTATAGGATTCTCTTCTGGGCATTTTGTTAGGTTCTGATGCAGGTTCTCGTTCATTGATCCCCGGGCTGCGTTCTGCCGGAGTTCCCCCTTCGATCTCCCTTCTTATAGAACTTTCCGGGATACGAGTCATCTCAGAGACCATCTTAACATATGCCGCTTGTTCCACCGGACTTTTGATCTTCTTAAGTTCAAAGCTTATTTCTTCCAAAAAACGGATACTTCCATCAGTAGTATTCATATCAAATTTCTTTTTTATACTATTGATTTTATATTCCATAAAAGAAACTGCTTTTTCAATCAGTTCCGTAAAAGCTTTTTTGCCGTTTTTCCGTATAAATTCATCCGGATCCTTACCGTCATCTATCACAAGTATCTTTACCTTCAGACCCGCTTCCTGAAGTATATCTATCCCTCTCATGGCAGCGGCCTGTCCTGCTCCATCCGAGTCGTACGATAGAACTACCGTGTCGGTGTATCTTTTCAGCAGTTTTGCCTGTTCCGGAGTAAGGGCTGTCCCAAGGCTTGCCACCACGTTTTCCACTCCGGCTTCCACAAGGGAAATAACATCCATATAGCCTTCCACAATAATAGCAAGATTCTGCCTTCTTATTTCATTTTTAGCCAAGTTAAGCCCGTATAGATTGTCCTTCTTTTTAAAAACAAGAGTCTCCGGAGAATTGAGATATTTAGGCATAGTGTCATCGATGGCTCTCCCGCCGAATCCGATCACCTTATCTCTTGTGTTCTTTATAGGGAAAATCACTCTGTTCCTGAATTTATCATAGCTTTCATTCTTTTTATTCTTTGAAAACAGCCCTGCTTCCAAAGCCAATTCTTCGGAAATATCCTTATCCTTAAAATGAGCTACCAGATCCCGCCATTCATCCTTGGCATAACCTATCCCGAACTTTACAGCAGTCTCAGGAGATATACCTCTGGACACAACATATTTTAACCCCTCATTGGCTCCGTTTCGCAGGTTTTTATAGAAATGTATAGCAGCAGTCCTGTTCAGCTCATACATATCATCCTTCTTTTTATCAAATTTTTTAGGTGCTTTCTTTATCTCGATCCCTGCTTCCGACGCCAGCTTTTCTACCGCATCCATAAAATCGATGTTTTCGATCAGCTGCACGAACCGTATAACATCCCCTGTTTTTCCGCACCCAAAACAAGTAAATATCTGTTTCTCCTGAGATACGATAAAGGAAGGAGTCTTTTCCCCGTGAAAAGGACAAAGACCTTTATAATTGCTTCCCGCTCTCTTCAAAACCACATATTTACCTATGACATCTACGATATCGCAGTTTTCCTTGACTTGTTCGATTACATCATCATATGCTGATCTGCTCATAATTTCCTCTAAACTCTAGGCATAAATACCTTTTCATACATTCTAAGTGCATATCTGTCCGTCATTGATGCTATATAATCCTTAACCGCTTCGTTAACTCCCCAAGTTTCTATAAGTGCATACATATCCTTAGGCAGTTCAGAAGGATTTTCAAGGAAATGATCATATAGCTGCCTTATCATACGGTTTATCTTTTCGGTCTCGTCTTCACGCCAAGGAGTCCTGTAGACATTTTTAAACATGAAGCTTCTCAGCTCATTCATTGCCTCCCATCGCTCACTGCTCATGATGATCTCATCCCGTTCTTCACTGTTTTCTATCATATCCGTTACAAGAGTATTGATCCTCTTGCTGTGGGTTTCCCCAAGCACCTCGATACAGTCCTTGGGCAGCTGTTCAAATTTAAGTATGCCGCCTCTCAGCGCATCATCTATATCATGATTTATGTAAGCTATCCTGTCACTGATCCTCACCACTTGACCTTCAAGGGTAAAAGGTTTTTCCGGTCCTGTATGATTCAGGATACCGTCTCTTACTTCTAAAGTAAGATTGAGCGGGGATCCCGAAGGGCTTTTTTCCAGCACTTCCACCACTCTTAGGCTCTGTACATTATGCTTGAATCCTCCCGGATGTATGGCATCAAGACAGCTTTCTCCACTGTGCCCGAAAGGTGTATGCCCCAGATCATGACCCATTGCAATTGCATCTGTAAGATCCTCATTTAACGCCAATCCTCTGGCTATAGTGCGTGCTATCTGCGCAACTTCCAATGTGTGAGTAAGTCTGGTCCTGTAATGGTCATCCTCCGGAGCTATGAAGACCTGAGTCTTATGCATAAGCCTTCTCAAAGCTTTGGAGTGTATTATCCTGTCTCTGTCTCTCTGATACTCCGTTCTTACTTCGCATTTTTCTTCTTCCAGCAGTCTGCCTATGGTCTCTGCGGATTTTGCTGCGTATTTGGATAGTCTCTCATATTCCATTTCTTCGTATTTTTCTCTGTATATCATCCCATCGCCTCTCTTATATGTCCAAACCATAGTTCATTTATGTCTATATATATTATTTTCTGCACAAACTTCCGTTTTCCTCTTTTTTACGCAAAAAAAGACGGAAAAATTTCCGCCTCCTCATAAAAACCTGACATTTTAACTTTTCCTTCGGAAGTATGCTGCAATATTACAGTATACTCAAAACAGCCTCCGGGATCTTCATCCCCGTATTCCTCTGTCCACCGAATCACAGCTCTTATCACCGCACCTCCATGATCCCGGGACAGAAGCTGATATTCCAGTATTTCAAATCCTGTTACTCTTTCTATGTCAGTATCCCTGTTTTTATCGATACTTTCCAAATCCCTGCTGAGCAAAGGTTCTGCCAGTATCTCCTTAAGTTCATTTTCCACATTTTTGTCCCCGTAATAAGACTGATCGAGCAGCTCTATTCTAGTATTCAGTATTCTGTTCAGTTCTGATTCGTAATCATAGGTTTTTTCCAGTTCTATATCTGCAGCTACAGAGAAGATCATCAGCCATATTACCGGGATACCTACCGATAATAGTTTCATGGCTTCCTCCTTATGTATAATTTATTTATATTATACCTTCTCTCACACGCAAAAAATGTCATGGATCGTCGAAAAGAAAAAAGGGCGAAAATTTCGCCCTTTGATCAATCAACTATCTCTATTCTGTCAAGCTGCTTTTTAAAATTAGCTCTGAAAGCTGCCAGATATTCTTTTCTAAGCACATCTCTTTCCGCGATCTCTTCCGGAGTCAGCTCTCTTTCTTTTGCAATTTTAGCAAGCTCATTTATCCTTGCCAAACGCTTTGTTTCGATCATTTTACGCTTCCTTAGCTCTTCCGAGATATTCGCCTGTTCTTGTGTCGATCTGGATGAGTTCGCCTTCATTGATGAAGATAGGAACCTGGATAACAGCGCCTGTTTCAACTGTAGCAGCTTTTGTTACGTTAGTAGCTGTGTCGCCTTTAACACCCGGTTCAGTTTCAACTACTTTAAGGTTTACAAAGTTTGGAGCTTCAACGAGGAATGCTGAGCCTTTGTAGAATTTGATAGTAGCTGTATCATTTTCTCTTAAATACTTGATAGCTTCTTCTACAACTTCTTCTCCGAGAGGGATCTGATCGTATGTTTCCTGATCCATGAAGTAATAGAGTTCACCATCACTGTATAAGTACTGCATCTGTTTTGTTTCGATATGTGCTTTAGGGAATTTATCATCCGGGCTGAATGCTTCTTCTCTTGTTGCTCCATTAAGGATGTTTCTGTACTTTGTTCTTACGAAAGCAGCTCCCTTACCTGGTTTTACGTGCTGGAAATCCAGTACTACGTGAGGCTGACCATTAATTTCAAATGTAACACCTTTTCTAAAATCGCCTGCATATACCATTATATTTTCCTCCATTAAATTATAATTAAATCTTTATTTGAAGAAGAAAGAACTTCATAACCGGACTCTGTTACCAGTACCAGGTCTTCGATTCTCACCCCAAATTTACCGGGCAGATATATTCCGGGTTCTATGGTCACTGCCATACCCGGGCTTAGAGTTTCAGTTCCTTTTGGACCTAACGTAGGCGCTTCATGTATCTCAAGACCTACACCGTGACCCAGTCCATGACCGAAGTACTCTCCATATCCATAATATTTTATAATATCACGTGCTGTCATGTCAATGTCTACGACACTTTTTCCCGTAAATACTGCTTCCAATGACTTTTGCTGAGCTTCTTTGACTATATTATACACATCTTCCTGTTCCTTTGTCGGTTCACCTAAAAGAAGATTCCTTGTCATATCAGAACAGTATCCGCCGATCTTGCATCCATAGTCAAGAGTTATAAAATCTCCCTGCTCTATTTTTTTGTCGGAAGGCATCCCATGAGGAAGGCTGCTCCTGCTTCCCGATACGACTATGCTGTCGAAAGAAAGACAATCCGCACCGTTTGTCCTCATAAAATATTCCAGTTCAAAAGCCACTTCTTTTTCTGTCATTCCGGCTTTAACATATCCCTGAAGATGGGTAAATGCAAGGTCTCCTATAGCCTCTGCTTTTCTGAGACATTCCATCTCATACTCGTCCTTTATTATCCTGAGTTTTTCCACAAGACCATCTGCAGACTTAAGAATGCCCTTGAATTTAGAACACATCATTTTATAAAAATTATATGAGATATCATCCTCTTCAACGGCAAGGCTTTTTATGCCAAGCTTGTTTATAAAGTCAAAAACAGTGAATACTCTGTCTATAAGCACAGGAGTAAGCCCCGCTTTATTGTTTCCCGCCGCCTCGATATATCTGAAATCTGTTATTATATAGTTTTCCTTTCCCGTCAGCAGGACAAAACAGTTCGAAGATTTGAAATCAGAAAGATATATTACATTTTCCTGCTTGGAAATGAGTACAGCCTCCGCGCCCAGATCTTCTATCCCCGAAACCGCTCTTTCAACTCTGCCGGGTAAATATCTGTCTACACTATTCAACTTTTACCGCATCCTCTAATATCTTATAAACGTCAGCGATAACTCTTGTAAACATCATTTCAGCCTGCATATATTCCATAGCTTTAGGATCCTTCATGATGATCTGGTACAGATCCTGGATCTGCTGCATCACATCAGTTTCCACTTCCTGACCTGTAAACTGCGCAGCCTGAAGCTGGAACTGCTTCTGCTGAAAATCTCCCAGCATTTCATTCAATTCCGGAATAGCTGACACTTCTGCTTTGATCTTTACATAATTCTTATATTCATCACTTGCTTTGATCGCTCTTGCAAGGCTGTGAGCTTCATCATAAATATTCATATTGTCCTCCTTAAACTTCTATGAAAATAGGAAGTATGACCGGGCTTCTCTTTGTCTGCTTATAAATAAAGTCTCTGAGTTCATCCTTAACACCGTTCTTGAGAACAGACCAGTCTTTAACTCCTTCACTTTCGTATTTTTCAAGACGTTCTTTTACTGCATTTCTTGCAGCCTCTATCAGATCTTCGGACTCTCTAACGTAAACAAAACCTCTGGAAATAATCTCTGGGCTCGTACATACGAATCCGGTTTCCTTGGATATTGCTGCCACTACTATGATAAGTCCTCCTTCGGAAAGGAGTTTTCTGTCTCTGAGAACTATATTTCCTACGTCACCGACACCAAGACCGTCAACAAGGATGTTTCCGCTTGGGACCGGATTTTCAGATTTTACGGCACCTTTTTCACTGAATTCCAGAACATCACCGTTTTCTATCAGGAAGATGTTTTCGCTGCTCATGCCAAGATCTTCTGCGATCTTCGAATGTGCCAGCAGATGTCTGTATTCTCCATGCACCGGAAGGAAATACTTTGGTTTTACCAAAGAATGGATCAGTTTCAGTTCTTCTTCACTGGCATGACCCGAAACGTGGATGTCAGCCACGTCTGAATGAATGACCTTTGCACCTTTTTCAAAAAGCTTATTGATAATACTTGAAACAGGTTTTTCATTCCCCGGGATAGGGTTTGATGAGAAAATGATAGTATCTCCCTTTTTCACCTGTATCATCTTGTGTTCTGAATTAGCCATCCTTGTCAGTGCGGACATAGGCTCGCCCTGACTTCCCGTTGTGATGATAACTACCTTGTCATCATCCATAGTCCTTACCTTATTTATATCTACGATAGCGCCTTTAGGCACTTTCATATATCCGAGTTCTGTGGCGGTAGCAACAACATTTACCATGCTCCTGCCTGACATAGCCACACATCTTCCGTTTTTTACCGCTGCGTCTATTATTCTCTGCACTCTGTAAACATTTGAAGCAAATGTAGCTATGATTATTCTTGATTCTGCCTCGGCAAAAATATTATCCAAGGTTATGCCAACTGTTCTCTCAGAAGCAGTGAATCCTTTTTTGCCGGCATTCGTGCTGTCCGCCATCATGAGAAGCACTCCTTCACCTCCCAGAGTAGCCAGTCTCTGGAAGTTTATCGGATCGCCGTCAAGAGGCGTATAGTCTATTTTAAAATCTCCTGTGTGGAAGATATATCCCAAAGGAGTCTTTATTGCATAAGCAGCAGACCCCGGTATGGAGTGAGTCATTCTGATAACTTCCACACTGAAATTTCCAAGTTTTATAATATCTCCGTTGGTAACATCGATCAATGTTCCCGAGATCCCATGTTCTTTGAGTTTGTTCTCGATCAGTCCTAATGACAATCTGGCGCCGTATACCGGTACCTCACCAAACTGTTTTAAGAAATAAGGAAGAGCACCTATATGGTCTTCATGGCCATGAGTTATGAACATGGCCTTTATCTTATTCCTGTTCCTATGAAGATAAGAGAAATCCGGGATTACAATATCGATTCCAAGCATTTCGTCCTCCGGGAAGCACAGTCCGCAATCCACGATAATGATTTCATCTTTATATTCGAACACAGTCATATTCTTACCGATCTCATTAAGTCCGCCCAGCGGTATGACTTTAACTGTGTCCATATTTGTCTGTTTTCGCAAAGTAAACCTCCTGTTTATTTAACAACAATATTTACCAGCTTGCCAGGAACACTTATTACTTTTACTACTGTTTTTTCTCCGATCAACTGTTTTGTATTATCTCTGTCCATAACAAGCTTTTCCAACTCGTCTTTAGTCAAGCCGTTAGCAACATTTAACTTTTCTTTAAGCTTTCCGTTTATCTGAATAACTATTTCGACCTCATCTTTTACTAAAGCACTTTCGTCATATGTCGGCCATGACTCTGTATAAACTGAATTTGTATGTCCCAATTTTTCCCACATTTCTTCACAAATATGCGGAGTAAACGGTGAAAGGATCCTGATAAGATCTTCAACTGCAGCTTTAAGAAGCTCTGCATTGATATCTTTATTTTCTTTGTATCTGTAGATCTCATTTACAAGTTCCATAATAGAACTGATTGCTGTATTGAAGTTGAATCTTCCGCCTGCATCCTCAGTAACCTTCTTGATGGTAGCGTTGAGCTGATATGCAAGATCCTTGTCTGCTGAAGTCTTGATTTCATATGTGCCGCCTGCACCTTTGATCACATCTTCGAGTTCATCCACAAGTCTGAATACTCTGTTAAGGAATCTGTAGCTTCCTTCTACGCCGGCATCTGACCAGTCAAGCTCTCTTTCAGGAGGTGCTGCAAAGAGGATAAATAATCTTGCTGTATCTGCACCGTATTTGCTGATGATCTCATCAGGAGATACAACGTTTCCGATAGATTTACTCATCTTCTTTCCGTCTTTTATAACCATACCCTGTGTGAGAAGGTTCTTGAACGGTTCTTCTGTTGTTACAAGACCAAGGTCATATAATGCCATTTGGAAGAAACGAGCGTACATAAGGTGAAGGATAGCATGTTCTACACCGCCGATGTACTGGTCAACATTCATCCAGTATTTAGCTTTTTCAAAGCTGAATGCTTCTTCTGTGTTCCTTGCATCACAGTATCTGAGGAAGTACCATGATGAATCAAGGAATGTATCCATTGTGTCGATCTCTCTCTTTGCCGGCTGACCGCAGACAGGACATACAGTGTCTACGAAAGTCTTGCTTGTAGCAATAGGAGATTCTCCCTTTCCTGTAAATTCAACATCTGTAGGAAGGATGACAGGAAGGTTTTCTTCTTTTTCAGGTACCCAGCCGCAGTGTTCGCAGTAGATCATAGGGATAGGTGTTCCCCAATATCTCTGTCTGGAAATGAGCCAGTCTCTTAATCTGTAGTTGATAGATTTCTTACCTATACCCTTTTCTTCAACGAGTTCTGTAAGTTTTTCTATAGCAACCTTATTATTCATTCCGTTATATTCGCCGGAATTGATGAGAGTACCTTCAGCTGCGCATGCCGCCTGTAAATTATTAACATCGATCTCAGGATCTCCCGGATCTACTACCGGTACGATAGGAAGATCGAATTTTTTAGCAAAATCAAAGTCTCTCTGGTCGTGACCAGGTACACCCATTACGATACCTGTACCATATCCCATAAGTACGTAATCTGTTACATAAATAGGGATCTCTTTTTCTGTGAACGGATTGATCGCATATCTTCCTGTGAATACGCCGGTCTTTTCGCCGACTGTTGATGTACGTTCAATATCATTTTTGTGTGAAGCTTCTTCAATATATGCTCTAACTGCTTCTTCGTATTCTGTTCCTTTAATGAGATTTTCAACTTCAGGATGTTCAGGAGCGATTACCATGAATGTTGTTCCAAAGATAGTGTCAACACGTGTAGTGAAAACTGTGAACACTTTGTCAAGATCTTTTACTTTGAAATCAACTTCCGCGCCTGTAGATCTGCCGATCCAGTTTTTCTGCATGATCTTTACTTTGTTAGGCCATCCGTCCATTGTATCTAAATTATCAAGAAGTCTGTCAGCATAATCAGTGATCTTGAAATACCACTGAGAAAGGCTCTTCTTTCCTACTACAGATCCGCATCTTTCGCAGCAGCCGTCAACTACCTGTTCGTTTGCCAGTACTGTCGCGCAGCTTGGACACCAGTTTACAGGATTTTCTTTTTTGTAAGCCAGACCTTTCTTATAGAACTGGATAAAGATCCACTGCATCCATTTATAATATTCAGGATGAGATGTTGCAACTTCTCTATCCCAGTCATATGAAAGACCAAGACGTCTGAGCTGAACATTCATTTCAGCAATGTTTCCCCAAGTCCACTTTGCAGGTTCTACACCGTTTTTGATCGCAGCGTTTTCAGCAGGAAGACCGAAGCTGTCATATCCCATAGGATGAAGTACGTTAAAACCTGCCATATGCTTGTATCTTGCCACTACGTCACCGATAGAGTAGTTTCTTACGTGACCCATGTGAAGCTTTCCTGAAGGATATGGGAACATTTCGAGAACATAGTATTTCTCTTTGCTTTCATCCTCTACTGTTTTGAAGGATTTTTCTTCTTCCCATTTTTTCTGCCATTTTGCTTCTATGTTTTTAAAATCATAATACGCCATTTTTTACACCTCGTTTACTTATTTTATATATCTTTAGTTCCTTCAAAGTATGTTATCTCTCCGTCTCCCCATAACTTTTCAAGATTGTATCTTTCCCTCTGTTCCTTGGAAAAAACATTAACGATGATGTCTCCGAAATCCATCAGGATCCAGCCCGTACCGTTTTTGCCTTCACTGTGCTTTAGGAATACTCCCAGTTCAGCCAGTTTGTCTTCCACTTCATCTGCTATAGTCTTCATCAGTCTGTCGGACGGGGCATGGGTGATCACGAAATAATCAGCAAAACCTGAAGTCTTTGAAATATCTATCAAGGTGATATCCTGACCTTTTTTGCTGTCTGCTACTTCGGCAGCTTTCCATGCTATAGCTTTATTATCCATCTTTTCTCCTTTCGACAAAACAAACATAATTGATCTGTCAAGAACTTTAATACATGCTTCGTGTATGTCTTTATAGGCCAGTTCCCTAAGTTCTTCAACTCCGGGAAAACTTCTTCCCGGCTCTATAGTGTCCGAAACGTATATTATTTTTTCGAGAACAGTCATGCCCGGCTTTCCTACTGTGTGACACTCTATAGCTCCAAGGATCTCCCTATCCTTAAAGCCGTATTCGTGTTCAAGCACCTTGGCCGCCACCTTGCTGTGAGCCAATGCAGTGTTTCCCAGATATTCCTGTCCTATTTCATATTTATTTACCAAAAAATCAGACTCTTCCACGCTGAGATTCTTGCAGAAGTCGTGCAGCAAGGCTGCTTTTTCTGCTTTCTCTGCATCACAGCCGTAGATCTCCGCCAATTCAACAGCAGTGTCTCTTACTCCAAGAGTATGTTTCAGTCTGCTTTCTTTGAGTCTTTTTTCCAGGAGGCCGATGATCTCTTTTGAGTCCATTTATCATACCTCCTTATTCTATATATAATTTATTATCCGTAATATATTCGATTACCGGTCCCGGTACAAAAGCTTTTAAGTCTTCTCCCGCATACATGATTTTTCTTACTTCTGTAGATGAAACATCCGGTGCAGGAAGATTGACTATATTTATATTCGCTCCGAAATCCCGGCTTAAAAACTCCACTCGATCCGCCACTTTCTCCATTTCGTATTGCGGTCTTATACCCACTATGAAAGAAAACTCCTTCAGAAGCTTGTCCGCCGCATACCATCTTTCAAGAGAAAGCAGTTCGTCAGTGCCGGTGATAAAAGAAATCTCACAGTCGTTTCCGTATATTTTTTTTAGTTTGCACAAAGTTACATAAGTATATGACACTTCGGGACTTTTAACTTCTATATCCGAAACTTCTATGCCCTCTTCATCTCTTGTGGCTATTTCCAGCATATTTATCCTGTGTTCCGAGTCGATCAGTTTTAATACGCCTTCCTTAAAAGGATGCCTTCCCGTAGGGATCATGATGACTTTATCCAGTCCGCAATGCTCCTTTACATATTTAGCAAGGAACAAATGCCCTTTGTGTACCGGGCTGAAGGCTCCTCCCAAAACTCCGATCTTCAATTTACTCAACGTCCTTTTTTTCTTCCTGGACATTTACTGAAATTGCCAGTTCATCAAGCTGTACCTGTTCGATTTCTCCAGGAGCTTCACTCATCATGCAGACTGCATTCTGATTCTTAGGGAATGCAATAACTTCTCTGATGCTGTCGCTTCCTGAAAGGAGCATTACCAGTCTGTCGAGACCGTATGCAAGTCCGCCGTGAGGAGGTGTTCCGTATTTAAGCGCTTCAATGAAGAATCCGAACTTCTTCTTTCTTTCTTCCGGAGAAAGTCCCAGAACTTCGAACATCTTTTCCTGAAGGTTCTGATCGTGTATTCTAATGCTTCCGCCGCCAAGTTCAACGCCGTTAAGGACGATGTCATAAGCAAGAGCCTTTACTTTTCCAAGATCTGAATCCAGATACTGGATATCATCAGGATTTGGCATTGTGAACGGATGATGCATTGCATAATATCTTCCGTCTTCTTCGTTGTATTCCAGCAGAGGGAAGTCTGTGACCCAAAGGAAGTTGTACTGGTTCTTGTCCAGCATTCCCAGTCTTCCTGCAAGTTCTCTTCTTAAGAATCCTAGAGAATCAAATACTACCTTTGGTTTGTCAGCTACTATGAGGAGAAGGTCTCCCTGTTTAGCATCCATTCTTTCATAGATAGCCTGCATTTCTTCTTCTGTCATGAATTTTGCAAATGATGATGTTACCTGTTCGCCCATCTTCACCCATGCAAGACCTTTAGCGCCGAATGTCTTGATGAGATCTACGAGCTTATCAACTTCTTTTCTGCTGAATTTGTCATTGCATCCGTTAAGGTTGATACCTCTTACGTCTTTTCCGTCAGCTACTGCATTTGCAAATACTCCGAATCCGCAGTCTTTTACTATATCGTTGAGATACTTGAGTTCGAAGCCCACTCTTGTGTCAGGCTTATCGCTTCCGTATCTTTCCATTGCTTCTTTATATGTGAGTCTTGGGAAAGGGGTCTGGATCTCTACGTCCATAACTTCTTTCATAAGCTTTGTAAGGAATCTTTCCTGTACAGCTATAATATCTTCCTGATCCACGAAAGACATTTCTATGTCGATCTGTGTGAATTCAGGCTGTCTGTCTGCTCTGAGGTCTTCATCTCTGAAGCACTTAGCGATCTGATAGTATCTGTCTGTTCCTGCCACCATTAAGATCTGTTTGAACATCTGAGGTGACTGCGGAAGTGCGTAAAAGCTTCCCTGATTCACTCTGCTAGGGATTACGTAGTCTCTTGCTCCTTCCGGTGTAGGCTTGATGAGCATTGGAGTTTCAACGTCAACAAATCCTTCGCCGTCAAAGAAATTACGCACGCACTTTGTGATCTTATGTCTGAACATGAGATTGTTCTGCATATGAGGTTTTCTCAGATCCAGGAATCTGTATTTAAGTCTGAGGTTTTCTCCTACATCATCATCGTCTTTAATGTAGATAGGAGGTGTTTCAGCTTCTGAATAAATAGTAAGTCCGTCTGCGAAGATCTCAACATCACCTGTTGGAAGGTCGCTGTTCTTAGCTTCTCTTTCTCTTACAGTGCCTGTTACTCCTATAACGTATTCGCTTCTGAGTTTGTCCGCTGCTTCAAAAGCATCGTTGTCTATATCTTTGTCAAAAACTATCTGAATGATCCCTGATTTGTCTCTGAGGTCACAGAAAACGAGTCCGCCCAGATTTCTTCTTTTCTGCACCCAGCCGTTCACAGTCACTCTTTTTCCTGAATCTTCGATCCTTAGCTCGCCGCACATATTTGTACGTTTCATTATGCTGCCCATTTTTGGTTTCCTCCTATAACTTGTCGATTTCGTCCGCTGAAACAGAAGTCTGTTCTCCTGTTGCCATATTTTTAACGCTGAATGAGCCTGTCTTCACCTCATCCTCGCCAATAATGATCGTATTCTTTGCTTTTATCTTGTTTGCATACTTGAACTGATTCTTGAAGTTTCTTCCCATCATGTCCATCTGTACGCTCTTGCCGGCTCTTCTGAGCTTTCTTGCAAGTCCTGCGCCGTAGCCTCTTGCTTCATCTCCCATGGTAATGATCATATAATCAACACCTTCATCCTCAGGAAGCGCTATTCCTTCTTCACCCAAAAGCAGAAGAAGTCTTTCTATACCCATACCGAATCCCACGCCCGGTGTTGAAGGTCCGCCCACCTGCTCTATAAGGTTGTCGTATCTTCCGCCGCCGCAGACGGTTCCCTGAGCCATTTCTTTTGTTGAAACGAATTCAAAGGCTGTTTTTGTATAATAATCCAAGCCTCTTACGATCCACGGATCCACAACATATTCAATGCCCATATCTGTGATTATGGATTTAAATTCTTCAAAATGATCTTTGCAATCATCACAGAGGTAATCCAGCATCATAGGAGCTCCTTCAACAAGCTTCTGGCACTCCTTGCTCTTGCAATCCAATATCCTCATAGGATTCTTATTGTATCTTCCTTTGCATGTATCGCAAAGTCCGTCAAATTTATCTGCAAGAAAAGCTTTGAGAGCTTCTCTATGCTTAGCTCTGCATTCAGGACATCCTACGCTGTTTATCCTAAGTTCTATTTCCTTCATTCCGAGAGCTTCAAACATATCTGCAGCGATGCTTACGATCTCTGCATCTGCCATAGGGCTTGCGGAACCGAATATCTCTGTTCCCAACTGATGAAACTGTCTGTATCTGCCCTTCTGCATTTTTTCATATCTGAAGCATGGTGTGATATAATACAGCTTTGTTGGCTGTGTTTCTGCATAAATGCCGTTTTCAACAAATGCTCTTACCGCAGGTGATGTGCCTTCAGGTTTAAGTGTTATGTTTCTTCCTGCAAGGTCATCAAAGGAGTACATCTGCTTTTCTACTACGTCAGTAGTATCCCCTACACCTCTTACAAAAAGTTCTGTATGTTCGAACATAGGAGTCCTTATTTCCTTCATCGCATATCTGCTGCATATATCTCTGAAAAGGGATTCCAGATACTGCCACTTACCTGACTGAGCAGGTAAAATATCACTGGTTCCTTTTGGTGCCTGTGTTAACATATTTTTACTCCTTTTTAAAAAAATCTCTGATATTTCATTATATAACTAATCACTGCCAGTTGGCAAATATTAATTGGTTTTTGCGTTCAAGCATCTCGTCTATGCGTTCAATATATATCTCATAATTGGATACATTCGCTGCGCGTTCTATCCTGTTTTCACCGGGATAATATCTCTTGCTGATTCCGCCTGCCCCGAGAGCGATCATGGTCTGTCTTTCGTCCATAGTTTTTATATTGTACAGACACTCTGTACCCGGCTTCGCATAACCTATATTTTCAAGATTTCCTACCATGTATTTTTGTCTGTATAAATAATACGGCTTATACCCCAGACTCTCCATAACACTCCTGGAAACGTCTACCATATTCTCAAGTTTTTCCACTTCTCTGTAATTGAATTCGCTGTCCTCTTCTTTTAGTTTAGATGCCCTTTTGAGAGCAAGGGTATGGATGGTAATATTCGCGGGATCAAAGGCTGCCACCTCATCAAGAGTCCTTTTAAAATCCTCCGGTTCTTCCCCGGGCAGACCTGCGATAAGATCCATATTTATCAGCTCTATCCCAACATCTTTTGCAAGCTTATACGCTTCTCTTATCTGCTGAGGAGAATGAAGTCTTCCTATTGCCGCCAGAGTTTTCTCGTTCATGGACTGAGGATTGATGCTTATCCTCTTAATTCCATATTTTTTGATGACTTCCAGCTTTTCTCTGGTTATAGTATCCGGTCTGCCTGCTTCCACAGTAAACTCCATGCATCTGCTCATATCAAACGATGAAAATATCCTGTTCAGCAGATCGTCAAGCTGTTCTGCGCTAAGAGTAGTGGGTGTTCCTCCTCCGATATAGAAAGACTCAGTCATTATTCCTTTTTCTTTCATTTTCGAAGAAACATACTCTATTTCTTTATATAACGCTTCGAGATATCTTTCTATCTCACCTTTCTTTGCAACATTTGCAGTGAAAGAACAATATACACATCTTGTAGGACAGAAAGGTATCCCAAGGTAAATCCCCACATTGTCAGAACTTTTCTCTGAAGACTGTTCGTACTGATTTTTGAGAGTTTCTATAAGGAGTCCGGCTTTGTCATCGTTTAAAAGATAGTATTCTTTCATATAGTCAAAAATCTCTTCTAAGCTTCTGCCTTTCTGATAGAGCTCTCTAACGATCTTTACAGGCTTTACTCCTGTTAAAATACCCCAAGGCAACGACTTGCCCGTAAGACCGGAAAATGCGTCAAATATCCCTCGCTTAACAGCGTTTTTCAATGCCTTAATATCTTCAGGTCTTTCTCCCTTGTAATAAAAATCTTCGATTTTCCTCGAAACTTCCTCTTTCTCAAAAACAACGGAAAAGCTTTGGCTGTTATCCAAAGCTTCATCCACCGTTATTTCATAGTTTCCCTTAGGTACGAACATTTTGACCAGCTCTTCTATCTCATACGCAGATACAGAAGAGCACAACTTAATACTATACATATTCATCACTTTCTAAAAAAACGGATTGTATTTTTTCTCATTGCCTATAGTTGAGCTTCCTTCATGTCCGGGATAAACTTCAACATCTTCATCAAGTATAAAGAGTTTTTCTCTTATAGATTCAAACAAAGCATAATGGCTGCATAAAGGGAAGTCAGTTCTTCCTACAGAACCGGCAAAAAGCGTATCTCCTGAGAAGAGCCATTTTTCCACCAGTATACATATACCTCCAGGCGAATGTCCCGGGGTGTGGATTATCTTAAGTTCTGTTCCTGCAAAAGGAATGATCTCTTTATCTGCTAGCCATTTATCTGCCATAAATGATATGCTCTTTCCGAATAATGCTCTTGAGGAATTATACATTGGACTTTCCAGCATTTCTTTTTCATCTTTATGAGCGTAAATAGGAGCTTTGAATTTATCTCTGTATTCTTCTGCTCCTCCTATATGATCCGCATGACCGTGTGTAAGAATGATAAAGTCTACTTTAAGTTTATTCATTTCTATAAAACTTGTAAGAGCAGGGCTTACTCCGCCCGGGTCCACGATAAATGCATTTTTCTTTTCGTTATCATAAACAAGATATGTGTTTACATACAGAGGGCCTGTATAGAACTGTTTCATCATCAACATTATAATTCACCTCATTAAAATAATTTCTTACTGTCCAAAAGAAGGGTCACAGGTCCGTCGTTATATATCTTGACCAGCATTTCTGCCTGAAATATGCCCTCTCCTACATTTATATCATAACTCCTGAGTTTTTCCGTAAAATAGTCATATAAAGCTTTAGCTTTTTCCGGTCTTGCAGCTTCTGTAAATCCGGGTCTTCTGCCCTTTCTGCAGTCTCCGTAAAGTGTGAACTGGGAGATCGCAAGGATCTCTCCTCCCACATCTTTTAATGAGAGATTCATCTTTCCTTCCTCATCCTCAAATACTCTGAGATTGCTCACTTTGTCCGCTATATAATCCGCATCGGCTTCTGTATCTTCGTTTCCCACACCCAGCAGGACAACAAAACCGTTTTTTATCTCTCCGGTAATATTCCCTTCTACAGTCACGGAACCTTCCGTAACTCTCTGAACAACTGCTCTCATGCCTCTCCTCCTATGATCATGTTGTTGCTCTGTAAGCGTCTATGATCCCATCTACATTCTTTATTTTCAACAGCACTTTCCTGATCTGGTCAGGTTCCGTAATGTCTAGAGTCATATTGAACATAGCCTTTTTATCTTTAGTGGTTTTTACATTCATGCTTCTGACATTAACATCCATTTCCTGAACAGCAATGGAAATATCCATTATAAGTCTTTTTCTGTCTTCCGCCAGAACGAAAATATCAGCTTCAAAGGAATGTTTGTTGAGTGCATCTTCATCCCATTCAACTTCTATAAATCTTCCTTTTTCATCTTCAGGAAGAGACATCATATTCGCACAGTCTTTTCTATGTACAGATATGCCTCTGCCTTTAGTGATATATCCTACTATTTCGTCTCCCGGCACCGGAGTACAGCACTTAGCAAACTTTATCATAAGTCCATCCACACCTTTGACATTGACGCCGGTAGCATCTTTCTTGGTATGGCGGCTCTTTTCTTCTTCCTCAGGCTGATTTGATTTTTCAAATTCAGCTACAGTGATCTCCTGCTGTTCGCGCTTAAGCTCTTCATTTTCTTCTTCTCTAAGAAGATCCACGAGCATATTGGCAACTTTTGTTGAAGGAACTCCTCCATATCCAACAGCCACATAAAGTTCTTCTATGCTAGGGAATTTATATGATTTAGCTATCTTTAAAAGATACGGCTGCTTCAGCAGCATCTTGCTGTCATAGGCTTTTCTTTTAACAGCCTTTTCGATAGCAGTCTTTCCTTTTTCGATATTCTCTGCTCGGTTTTCTTTTCTGAACCATTGTCTGATCTTATTCTTTGCCTGTGTGCTTTTAACTATGCTAAGCCAGTCAGAACTTGGGCCTTTACTGTTAGGATTTGTTATAACTTCAACCAAATTTCCGTTCTCAAGCACATGATTCAGCGGGACCATCTTTCCATTTACCTTGGCTCCAACGCATTTTATACCTACTTCGGAGTGGATCTTGAATGCAAAGTCAAGAGGAGTGCTTCCTGCCGGAAGTTCCACTACAGTTCCTTTTGGTGTAAATACGAATACCTGATTTGAGAACAGATCCACCTTGAGAGATTCCATGAATTCTCCGGGATCGTTCATATCCTTCTGAAGTTCTATAGTCTGTCTTAACCATGCAAGCTTCTTTTCTGTCTCTTCATGGTTTTCTTTTATGCCTTCTTTGTATTTCCAATGAGCAGCGATACCGTATTCCGCTACTCTATGCATTTCTTTTGTTCTGATCTGCACCTCGAAAGGTGCTCCGTAGTTTCCTATCAGGGTGGTGTGGATGGACTGATACATATTTGGTTTCGGCATAGCTATATAGTCTTTGAATCTGCCCGGTATCGGCTTCCACAGAGTATGTACCACACCTAAAATAGAATAGCAGTCTTTTACCGAATCCACTATGATCCTGATAGCTGCAAGGTCAAATATCTCATCCAGAGTTTTGCCTTTATTCATCTTTTTGTAAATGCTGTAATAATGCTTATATCTTCCATATATCTCATATTCGATATTAAGCTCACTCAGAGCCTGTTTAAGCTCTTTTATTACCTTCTCTATATAATCATCCTGAGTGTATTTTTTCATTCTCACTCCGGATACCAAGCTGTAATAAAGCTCCGGTTCAAGAGCTTTCAGCGCAAGATCTTCCAGTTCAAACTTGATTTTTGAAATACCCAGCCTGTCCGCAAGAGGCGCGTAAATGTCCAAAGTTTCCCTGCATTTCTCAACTATCTTTGCGTCTGTCATAAAGTTGATAGTCCTCATATTATGAAGTCTGTCCGCCAGCTTTATAATGAGGACTCTTATGTCCTTTGTCATTGCAAGAAACATCTTTCTGAGATTCTCCGCCTGACGATCTTCTTTATTATCGAATTTCAAACTGCCCAGCTTGGTAACTCCGTCTACCAGCAGAGCAATATCTTCACCAAAGTACTGCTCAATGTCTTCGTATGTATACTCTGTATCCTCCACCACATCATGCATAAGAGCTGCGGCAATGGTCTGAGCATCCATATCAAGATCGGCCAGTATTTTGGCCACTTCCATAGGGTGAACGAAATAAGCCTCTCCGGATTTTCTGAACTGGCCCTCATGAGCCTTTTCAGCAAGATCGTAGGCTTTACCTATAATATACAGATCCAAATCAGGATTTATGTTTTTCAACTGATCCATAAATTTATCTTTATCAATCATCTCGTCACCTCCTTAGTCAGATACAGCACAGAAAGGTGCGCATCAATACGCACCTTATGATAATTGTTTATTTCCCATGATACTTCTTCTTGGTAAATAATCTGTTGATCTCATACCAAATCGATCCGGAAACGAATATTGAAGAATATGTTCCCGCAATAAGACCTATCATTACAGGGAATACATAGCTTCTCAAGCTTGGTGTTCCCAGCAGCAGCAGAGCCGCCACCGCCAGTATCGTTGTCACCGAAGTGCTTATCGTTCTGGACAGCGTCTGTTTTACACTGTTGTTCACCAGTTCTTTTGGCTTCATCTTAGGGTTCAGCTTGATATTTTCACGTATCCTGTCAAATACAACAATAGTGTTATTGATAGAATACCCAAGTATTATCAGCAGCGCTGCAATAAACGGTGAATTGATTTCTATATGGAATAAACCGTATATAGAAATCATGGTAAGCACGTCCACAACCAGTGCAAGTATAGCCGCAATACCAAAGTTTATTCGGAATCGTACAGCAATGTAAACCAGCATAAGCGCGCATGCTATCAATACTGATTTAAGTGCATTGGTCCTGATCTCATTTCCAACAGACGGTCCGAACTGTTCTGCACTCATAAGATTGCTGCTGTCAAGACTGTATTCAGCATAGATCGCTTCCAGGATCACATCTCTTTCAGCATTGTCAAGAGATTCTCCTGTCCTTATTATTATCTCTTCATTATTTTCCCCTGCATAAACTATAGTCGCATCATTGATACCTGCATCTTTTAAGATGTCCTCAACAGGATCTAAATTTGCCTGCTGTTCCATATCGATCTGTATCATAGTTCCGCCTGTAAAATCGATACCAGTATTGAATCCTCTCACGGCACCGATCAGGAATCCTACGAGAATAATAGCGATAGAGATAACATACCAGATCTTTCTTTTTTCGATGACCGGTAAATTCTTTTCCGAAAGCCCTTGGAGCTTATCTTTCTTATATGTAAAGTATTTTGCTTTTCCAAATCTTTTGCTTTCTGCAATTACTATAACAAAGAGTCTTGTTACCAAAAGCGCAGTAAGCATACTGATTATAATACCTATCATAAGAGTCCACGCAAAACCCTTAACTGAACCTGTACCGAACTGATACAGAACGATACCTGCAATAAGAGTTGTAACGTTAGAGTCTATGATAGTCGATGTTGCTCTGGAGAAACCTGCACGAACAGCAGCTCTTACAGTTTTACCCGATCCTATCTCTTCTCTTATCCTTGCAAATATGATAACGTTGGCATCTACCGCCATACCTATCGACAACAGGATTCCGAAAATGCCCGGCAGAGTCAAAACTGCGCCGAAGAACTCATATATCCAGATATATAATACTATGTAAAGCAGTAGAGCAAGGCTGGCCGCCACACCCATTATCTTATAAACAGCTAACATAAATACGATAATGAGGGCAATGCCTATAGCACCCGCCACAAGAGCTTTCTCAAAGGATTCGTATCCAAGTGTAGCTCCTACTATAGAAGTATTTACTTCATGAAGAGTTACCGGAAGAGAACCGCCTCTGATAAGCGCAGCTTCCGCAGCCGCTGTTTCCTGTGTATAATTCCCGGAAATAAATGCCTGACCGCCGCTGATCTCTTCATTAACGCCAGGAGCAGAAATAACTTCTCCGTCAAGAACTATAAGTATCTGCTCTCCGGAAAAAGTGCCGTACTGATTCGTTACGGTTTCACCTTTATGTTCAAGCGCAACTTTTGTTGCCTGCCAAAAAGCATCGGAACCTTCACTGTTAAACTTAATAGATATTCCAGGGTCATTACCCATGCTGTTGCTGTCGAATCCAAGTACCGCGTCTTTTACTTCCGCGCCTGTTACGATAACATTACCCCACGCATCTACAAATTCAAGCTGAGCGGTCTTGCCAATTGCTTCCAATGCCGCCTGAGCGTCTTGAGCAGCCGGAAGTTCAACTCTTATCCTGTTTCCCGATTCTACAGTAACTGTAGGTTCTGAAAGTCCCATTTCATTTACACGGCTTTCTATGACAGCCTGAGTCTGTTCCATAAGCTTGTCCAGATCTTCCCCCTCAGCATCTGTTTCCGCTTCAAGAACCACATAGGCTCCCCCTGCCAAATCAAGTCCAAGTTTCACATTATCTTTTGCATTAGGCACCTCCAGCGAGCCGATATTTATACCGAACATGCTTACGTATAATCCTAATGCGATAACGACCACCATTAAAACCGATACGACTTTTTTCCACATTTCATTAATCCTCCCAAGTATTCTGTAACTGTATTTATTGCTGTATGTAAATAGGTTATGTTAATAACTATAATTTATTATTTTATACTTACGAGAGATAAATTTCAAGGGAAATCGCTATTTATTTACTCCTATCATACCACCTATAGTACCGCACATAATACCCACCGCAAATTTTACTAAGGAAGAAGAATGAAACAAATCAGTTCCTGATATGAGATTTATTGCACCCCATAAGATCAGCGAAAGCACTACCCCAGCCGTAAGTCCTGTCAAGATACCTCTTTTGCCTATACCGCTTCCCATTTTTATACCCGCTGTAAAGCATCCACCCGCAAGACATGCTCCTCCTGCATAGGTCATCCAGCTTTCAGGCATACCGGAAAACCAAAACACCAGAACGCACACGGCTGTAAGAATAAAATATGTTCCCAAACCGACCATCATAGATTTGATTCCGATTTTTACGATGCTGTTATTCTTAATATGTTCATTCATTAAAAAACACCCCCGAATAAATATATTCATTCTGAGGTGATGATATGAACGCTATTATGTTTATGAAAAAAAGATCCGAAGACTGCTGTTCCTCGGATCTCATTTAAGAATCAATTCACTTATTTCTTTTCTTCTTCAACAACTTCAACTTCTGCTTCTGCCGCAGCTGCTCTTTCTTCTTCTACAGCAGCTTCTGCATTGGCAACGATGTCTTCTGCTTCTTCTTTAGCAGCTTCTTCGATCTGTTTTTCAGCTGTCTTTCTTACACTGCCTTTGCCCTGTTCAACTACGCTTGATACAGCCCATCTCATTACTTCCATTCTTACCTTTTCGCCAACTTCGATGATAAGGCTGTCTTCTTTGTCTTTGATTACTCTGGCTTTCATACCACCGATAGTTATGATCTTATCGCCGGCTTTAACGCCTTTTCTCATATTCTGGATCTGTTTTTCCTTTTTTCTCTGAGGTCTGATAAGGATCAGCCAGAAAATCGCTAAAATAAGTATACAGGAAATCCATGTCATTGCATTACCGCCCATTTTGTTTCACTCCTTATAATAATATAGTGGTTTGGTGCCGGCGATCGGGGTCGAACCGATACGGTGTTGCCACCACGGGATTTTGAGTCCCGCACGTCTGCCAATTCCATCACGCCGGCAAACACTTGCAAAATGCGGCTAAATACTTGTTTCCTGCCACATCGCTAAATGGCATTTTATCACAATTTACAATTAGCCGCAAGATGTTTATTCATAATATTCAAACTCGAAATCCTTGATCCTTACGGTGTCTTCATCCTTGATACCCATGTCTATCATTTTCTGCATAGCGCCTTTTTCTTCAATGTATTTGTACAAATATCTTAAAGATTCAGTATCATTGAAGTTTGTGGAATCAAAAATCTTTTCAAGCTGTCCGCCTGATAAAACAAATACTCCGTCTTCCAAAGTCACTTTTATTTCTCTGTATTCAGGATCTGTATCGGATGCATCCATATCAAAGTATACATATTCATCCTCTTCCGGAAGTTCTCTGAGTTCAGCCACTTTAGTCATGGCCGCCTTGAGAAGCTCTTCCAGGCCCTGTCTGCCTGCTGCAGATATAGGATAGACTTCGTAACCTTTTTCCCTAATATATTCCATAAACTCTTCGTACTTTTCCTGATCGTATATGCTGTCTATTTTATTTGCGGCTACGATCTGAGGTTTGCCCGCAAGTTTAGGAGAATATTTGAAAAGCTCTTCATTGATCTTTTCAAAATCTTCAATTATATCTCTGCCTTCCACAGAAGAAACATCCACAACATGGATCAGCATTTTAGTTCTTTCGATATGTCTGAGAAATTCAAGCCCAAGACCTTGACCTTCATGGGCGCCCTCGATGATCCCCGGTATATCAGCCATGATGAAGCTGTCATCATAAAACTGGACAACTCCAAGATTAGGCGTTAATGTTGTGAAATGATAATTTGCGATCTTAGGTTTTGCTCCCGTAACTGCCGCAAGAAGCGTTGATTTTCCAACATTAGGGAATCCCATAAGACCTACATCCGCTATCATTTTGAGTTCGAGTACTATAGTTCTTTCTATAGCTTTTCCGCCTGCTTCAGCAAAGTTAGGAGCCTGTCTCACAGAATTCTTAAAATGAACGTTTCCTTTTCCGCCTCTTCCGCCTTTTGCAGCCACGCATTTGTCACCGTGGTTTTTGAGATCCTTTATCAAAGCTCCGGTTTCCTTATCTATTACCAGAGTTCCCGGCGGAACTTTAAGGATAAGATCCTGACCTTTTTTGCCGAATCTCTTTTTCTTCATGCCGTCTTCACCGTTTTCGGCATTATATTTGACCCTGTAGCGAAAATCCATCAATGTGTGGAAGTTTTCGTCAGCTTCAAAAATAACGCTTCCGCCGTTTCCGCCGTCTCCGCCGTCAGGGCCTCCGTCAGATACAAAAGGCTCCCTTCTGAAAGAAACACAGCCGTTTCCGCCCTTGCCTGATTTGACCGTAATTTTCGCTTTGTCTATAAACATAGGTCCTTCCTTTCAACTAAATAACATCTTGTCATTAAAAAAATACCCCTTAACACTTTGATATGTAAGGGGTAGTTTTTCTTAAGCTTCCTTAGCGTATACGCTAACCTGTTTTCTGGTCTTGTCTTTTCTTTCGAATTTAACAACACCTTCGATCATAGCAAACAAAGTATCGTCTCCACCTTTGCCAACGTTGTTGCCAGGATGGATTTTTGTTCCTCTCTGTCTAACTAAGATGCTGCCGGCAGTTACTGTCTGTCCATCAGCTCTTTTAACTCCCAAACGTTTACTTTCACTGTCTCTACCGTTCCTGGAACTACCTACTCCTTTTTTACTTGCCATGTGTACTTCACCTCCATTCGTGCGGCACGCACAAATAAAATCAATCTTTAAAATTCTTATAAAGAAATGCTTTCGATTACAACTTTTGTATAAGGCTGTCTGTGACCTTTTTTGTTTCTGTAGTCTTTCTTAGCTTTGTACTTATATGTGATCACTTTAGGGCCTTTGCCGTTTTCTACAACTTTAGCATTTACTACAGCGCCTTCGATAACAGGTGTGCCAACTTTAAGGTCAGCGCCTTCGCCTGCAACTAAAACCTGGTCAAATACTACAGCTTCGCCTTCAGCAACGTTCAGTTTTTCTACTGAAATTTCATCACCTTCGTGAACTCTGTACTGCTTTCCGCCTGTTGCGATAATTGCATACATGAACAAATTTACCTCCTCTATCCAGTCTCGCCATTAAGGCAGCATAAGCTTTAATACCTTTTCTGCGCGGTTCAACTCATGTATCATACCATATAAGGTATAGTATGTCAATAAATTACTATACTTTTTTCAGACAATTTTCTCAGAAAAACCAAAGTTTTTTCTATACAAAAAGATCGAATAAAAGGGTGTCCGGAGTGATCACCTGATAGGAAAATCCCTTCTTATCCATCCTTTCAAGAAGGCCGGAATAATCCTCAGCTTTAGCCAGTTCTATACCTATATGCACCGGTCCTTTTTCCTTATCGTTTGACTTAGTATATTCAAATCTGCAGATGTCATCGTTAGGTCCCAAAACTTCGTCAAGGAATTCTCTGAGCGCACCCGGTCTCTGAGGGAACTCTACGATAAAATATCTCTTGAGCCCTTCGTAAACCATCGAACGTTCTTTGATCTCCTGCATCCTGGCTATATCATTGTTTCCGCCGGAAATAACACATACAACATTCTTGCCCGCAAGTTCTTCCTTATGGAAATCAAGAGCAGAAATAGGAAGCGCACCGGCCGGTTCAAGAACGATGGCACTGTCATTGTACATCTGGAGTATTGTCGTGCATACCTTGCCTTCAGACACCACTGTTATATCATCCAGATACTCTCTGCAAAGCTGGTAGGTCTTTTCTCCCACTGTTTTTACAGCCGCTCCATCAACGAATTTATCCACACTATCCAAAGTTACAGGATGTCCTGCTTCAAAAGCAGCCTTCATACTTGCCGCGCCTTCCGGTTCACAGCCGATGACCTTTGTTTCAGGATGAAGATTTTTAATGCAAGTGCTAATGCCGGAAGCCAAGCCTCCTCCGCCTATAGCCATAAACACATAATCTATCTTGCCTACATCATCATTGAATATTTCAAGACCTACAGTTCCCTGACCTGCAATAACTTTTTCATCATCAAACGGATGTATGAAAGTCATATTATTCTTCTCACAGTAAGCCGCCGCCGCATTGGCTGAATCGTCAAATGTATCGCCTTCAAGGATTATTTCAACATAATCCCCGCCAAATCTTTTTACCTGATTGATCTTCTGCTTCGGTGTGGTCACAGGCATGAATATTTTGCCCTGAGCCTTAAGCTCTTTACAGGAAAAAGCAACTCCCTGAGCATGGTTCCCCGCACTTGCGCAAACAACGCCTCTTGCCAGTTCTTCTTCATTAAGAGAATGCATCTTGTTATATGCTCCTCTTATCTTAAAAGAACGAACTATCTGCAGATCTTCTCTTTTTAAATAAACATTGCAATCGTATTTTTCCGACAGAACAGTATCCTTCATTAGCGGAACATTGTTCAAAACTTTTTTAAGTCCCTGTTCTGCTTTTATTATGTCGCTAAGACCAACATGAATCCCCATGTTATCCCTCCCATATTTCAGAGTTTATTGAAAACAAATATTAAACGTAGTATAATTTTTTATTATAACATTATTTTTAACAAAAATATAGGAGGTATGGCATGAATATATTAGTTTTAAACGGAAGCCCAAGAAAAAACGGCAATACAGAAATCATGGCTGATGAATTCATCAGAGGCGCTCAGGAAGCCGGACATACAGTTGCAAAATTCAACGTTGGAAGCATGGATATAGCGCCTTGCATCGCATGCGAATCCTGCTTTAAAAACGACGGCGTATGCTTCAGAAAAGACGACATGCAGCAGATCTATCCTGAACTCGATAAAGCTGATATGGTAGTATTTGCCTCACCTATATACTGGTTCTCATTGACAGCACAGATCAAAGCTGCCATAGACAGATTTTACGCATTCCTGAGAAAAGGATACAATGTAAAATATACAGCCCTTCTTTTAAATGCACACGATGACCACGATTCAGTTTTTGACTCTGCAGTATCAAACTATTCACATATCATATCCTATTCAAAATGGGAAAACAAAGGCATCATAAAAATAAAAGGGATGGACAGTAAAGGCGCAATGAAAAACGCTCCTGAACTTAAAGACGTTTACGAACTGGGAAGATCACTTTAGTTTTGCAAGTTCTATTCGTTACGATCATATATACGATAAAAATCCGCTCTGAGAGATCTCAGAGCGGATACTTTTTTAACATGATATTTTATTATAAGATTTCGATCACTTTGTAATCCTGATCTTCCACTGCTTTTTTAAGAACTTCTGCATCTGCTCCTTCTTTGAGTTCTACAACAGCTGTTCCTTTTTCGTGACTTACGACTGCCTGTTCAACACAGTCAAGGTTTTCAAGGACCTTCTTTACTCTTGCTTCACAGTGCATGCACATCATACCTTCGATCTTCATTGTTTTTTCCATAATTTTTTCCTCCTTAATAATAAGACCATCCTCATATTCCGATCTGTTTTTCTTAAATTTATTTGCATCATACATATCAAACAGGTTGAGCCTAAGAGCATTGCTGACTACGCAAAAGCTTGAAAGGCTCATTGCCGCCGCTCCGAACATAGGGTTCATCTGCCATCCGAGAACAGAGATAAACACACCTGCCGCCAGCGGTATACCGATAATATTGTAAATAAAAGCCCAGAAAAGATTCTGGTGGATAGTTCTCAAAGAAGCTCTGCTCAGCCTTATGGCTGCAGGAACATCCATGAGGGTGTTCTTCATAAGCACGATATCCGCCGCATCCAAAGCCACGTCTGTGCCTGCACCTATGGCTATCCCTATATCCGCTCTGGTCAGTGCCGGAGCGTCATTTATTCCGTCTCCTACCATAGCTACTCTGCCTTTTTCCATAAGCTTTTTTATAACTCTTTCTTTGCCGTCAGGGAGTACATCTGAAACTATATCATCCACACCCACCTGCTCACCTATGGCTTTCGCAGTTCTTTCATTATCACCGGTAAGCATTACAACATGTATGCCCATTTCCTTAAGTTCTTTTACGCTTTGGGGACTGTCTTCTTTTATCACATCCGCAACAGCTATTATTCCCGCAAGGATGCCGTCCTTAGCAAAGTACAGAGGAGTTTTCCCTTCCTCTGCCAGTCTGTTCCCTGCAGCTTCGATTTCTTTATCGATCTTTGTCTTTTCAGACACAAATTTACAGTTTCCTCCGGCAAACTCCTCACCTTCAAAACTGCCTTCAAGGCCGTTTCCCGGAAGTACTTTGAAGTCTTTTAACTCAATGCATCCGGTTCCTCTAGACTCAGCTGTCTTTACCACGGCTCTTCCCAAAGGATGTTCACTTTTTATTTCAAGAGAATACGCCAGCCTCAGAAGTTCATCTTCAGAAAAACCGTTTGCCGGCAGTATATCAGTCACCTCCGGAGTCCCAGCCGTTATAGTTCCGGTCTTATCCAAAACTACGATATCCGTCCTTCCTGCCTGCTCAAGTGACACAGCGGTTTTAAAAAGGATCCCGTTTTTTGCTCCTTTACCGCTTCCCACCATTATAGCAACAGGGGTTGCCAGCCCTAAAGCGCAAGGACAGCTGATCACAAGAACAGATATACCTCTTGCCAAAGCAAAACCTATGCTTTCACCCAGCATCAGCCACACAGCTATCGTCAATAAAGCTATCCCTATAACTGCCGGCACGAAAACACCTGACACCTTATCCGCCGCTTTTGCAATAGGAGCCTTTGTTGCCGCCGCATCGCTTACCATCTGTATTATGTGAGACAGAGCAGTATCTTCTCCTACCCTTAAAGCTTCACATTTTATATATCCCGATTTATTTATCGTTGCTGCAGATACATTGTCGCCTTCCGACTTGTCCACAGGGATGCTTTCTCCCGTAAGTGCCGACTCATCCACAGCACAGCTGCCTTCCAGTATTATGCCATCCACAGGGATACTGTCTCCTGAACGAACGACAAATATATCTCCTTTTATCACCTGTTCCACCGGGATCAAGGATTCTTCTCCGTTTCTTATCACTGCCGCTGTCTTAGGCGCCATTTCCATCAGACTTCTCAGAGCATCAGTGGTCTTTCCTTTAGATCTGGCTTCAAGCATTTTGCCTACGGTGATAAGGGCCAGTATCATAGCCGCCGCTTCAAAATAGAATTCGTGCATATACGACATGGCAGCTGCACCATCGCCTCTAGCCTGAGCCCCGGTCATAGCAAATAAAGCTACGGTGCTGTAAATAAAAGCTGCAGAAGACCCCAGTGCCACTAAAGTGTCCATGTTTGGCGCTTTATGGAGGATACCGCTGAATCCGTTTATGAAAAACTTCTGATTGATCACCATTACGATCCCCGCCAGGATCAGCTGAAGCAGTCCCATTGCCACGCAGTTATTTTCAAAGAACGCCGGAACAGGCCATCCAAACATCATACTGCCCATAGAAAAATACATGAGCACTGCAAGGAATCCTATTGAAGCGATAAGTCTTCGTTTCAGTACAGGGGTCTCTGTATCCTCCAGCTGATCCAGACTGTATACTGAATTATTCCCTGCTTCATTCCCCGCACCTCGGCAGGATGCGTCATATCCTGCATTTCGTACAGCGTTTATTATTTCATCTGCCGAAGCGTTTCCTTCCACTCTCATAGAATTTGTCAGCAAACTTACAGAACAGGAGGTTACGCCCTTTACTCCCGACACAGCCTTTTCAACTCTGGCACTGCAGGCAGCACAGCTCATTCCCTTTACCGCATATTGTTCCATTCCTCACCTCTCATTTCATCAGCTTCTGAAGAGTGACTGTCAGTTCATCGATCACTTCTTCTTTTCCTTCCCGGATATCTCTGACAACACAGCCTTTTATGTGGCTTGTTATAAGCTCTCTGTTAAACGCATTGACAGCAGCATTTACCGCTGCAGACTGCGTCAGAATATCCGTACAGTAAGCATCGTTTTCCAACATAGCTTTTATACCTCTTATCTGACCTTCTATCCTGTTAAGACGGTTTAAAAGCTTTTTTCTCTCATCATCATCCCTCATTGTCTTCTTACAGCAACAGGTCTGTTCATTACTCATTCTCTACACCACTTTCTAAACAGTTTTCCGAGTGATCATATTATATACCCCCCAGGGGTATATTTCAACAAAAAACAGACCCATGCCTGAATTTGGCATGAGCCTGCTAAACTTCACGTATTTACGGCTGACAGCTTCCGCAAGGTTCATATCCGCTGCTTACAGCCTCTTCTCTGCTCTCAAAGTACACTTTATTCTTCTCCGACATGCTCTCTACAGATCCGCAGTAAATATAGTGGAACTTTTTGGAGTTTTTATTTCCTGCGTATCTAATATCAGAAGTATCCTGATCCGTTTCGCCGGAACTTCCCACTGAATACGTAGGATCATCCGAAGGCTCAGTTACAGTTATAGATCCGCTGTTGTCAAAGCTGTAAGTGCTTCCGTCTGTCTTCATTACTATAGTTCCGCTGTTCATAGTCTGATACACAGTTGCCCCTATATCATCCAGACGATCCATAGTCTCAACATGAGGATGGCCATATGAATTGCCGGCTCCCGCAGAGATTATAACAAAATCCGGCCTTGTAACATCGAGGAACTCTTCACAGGTAGATTTTGAAGATCCGTGATGGCCTGCCTTAAGTACCTGCACCTTATCAAACTTATAAAGATTATTCCTTTCAGTGCTTCTTCCCATATCCCCGGTCAGCAGTACTTTTACATCGCCGTATTCCACCTGTGCAATAACGCTGAGCTCATTAGGGTCCTCATCTTCATCTCCGGTCTCTATTATCCTTATCCCTGCATCCTCGCTCCACTCCAGATACATATCATCGTCGCCGATCCTCTCACAGTCCGGTTCACTGTTAGCCGCATCTGCATAGTTAAAATATGTCACAGTATCCTTAACAGCTCCGCTGTCTATCAGCATGTCCACCTGAAAATGTTCAAATATATACATCATGCCGCCTATATGATCGGAGTCCGGATGAGTAGCTATTACCAGATCAAGACTTCCGTCAACGTACTGAGAAATATAGTCTATGACATCCTCGCTGTACTCCCATTCTCCGCAGTCAACAAGAGCTTCTTTATCTCCCATATCCACAAAGGTGCAGTCTCCTTGCCCCACATCTATGAAATGGATCTTCATTACACCCTCTGAATCTTCCACCTGTCCGTATTTTGCCGCTGACGCGCTTTCATCCTGTCCGGTGCCTCCTCCGCATCCCGCCGCAGTAATGATTATCAGTAAAACAGCTAGCATCAGCGCTGTACTTCTTGCTTTTATCCCCATTCTCATCTTCCCCTCATATATTCTTCCAGTTCAATATTTTCAGTACCTCTCGGTCTGTACAGGCCGCAGTCCAGCTTTTCAGAAAACAGATCTTCCAGCATGCTCTCACCGGCAATAAGGCTTTCCTTCTTCTCTTTTGTAAGTCTTTTTAAACGATATTCCAGTTTTGACGCCTCAGACTTGTCATCACATTCCCAGAACATCTCAAGCTTAGCCGCTCCCTTTGCCCTGACATATTTCGAACTGCTCTTTCCGCCTTCAAAATGCACCTTCATTCGTTTTGCGATATCAGGCGCTATGCCTGAATATAAAGAATCGTCTTTGCATCTTAGTATGTATATATAATACATCTTCTCCTCCAATGCTATATACCTTTTTCACCATACTCATTTACTGCCTCACATATGAGTTCTATGGTTTCTTCCAAAGTGGTACTGCCTGCGTCAATTACTATGTCTGCATATTCTTCATACATAGGCTTACGATAATGATACAGATCTGCAATAGTTTCTCCTTTTTTAAGAATAACACCTCGGGTCTTTATATTGCTTAGACGTTCTTCTATCACTTCCAAAGGCACGTTCAGGTAAACTATTATCCCTTTTTCTGAAAGGGCTTTCATAGCCTCCGGATAATACACCGCACTGCCTCCTGTAGAGATCACACAGTTTTCTGCATCAACATTCTTTAAAATGTCTTCTTCTATTTCTTTAAAAACTTCTATGCCGTCTTGATTCAATATATCCTGCAGGGTCTTGCCCGTTCTTTGCTGGATATAAAGATCCGTATCGACGAAATTCTTATTTATTGTTTTCGCAAGAACTACTCCCGTAGTGCTTTTACCGGAAGCCGCCATTCCTATCAACACTATATTTGACTTCATTTTGCCAATTACACTCCTTTTATGATCCAATTACATATTAATAATTTTAACATATTTTATTTTCCTTTTAAATGAAAAAGAGGATATCTCTTAGCGCTCTTGCCCCAAGGATATCCTCCTTATATGTCCATATAAAGCCTATTACAGCATAATTATTTGCTGCTCAAATATCTGTCTATTCCGTCTGCAGCAACTTTTCCTGCACCCATAGCTTTGATAACTGTAGCAGCGCCTGTTACAGCATCACCGCCAGCAAAGATCTCAGGTCTGTTTGTTGCAGCATATTTGTCAGTACCTATACCGCCTCTGTCATTGGCTTCAAGGTTTTCTGTTGTTTCAAGGATAAGCTTGTTAAGCTTTGTTCCTATAGCCATGATAACGCAGTCAACATCAAGCACAAAGTTTGAATCCTTGATCTCTACAGGTCTTCTTCTTCCTGAAGCATCAGGCTCGCCAAGCTCCATCTTCACACATTCGATGCCTGTAACATAGCCTTTTTCATCTCCCACCACTTTAACAGGGTTTGTAAGGTATCTGAAATCGATGCCCTCCTCAACTGCATGGTGGATCTCTTCGGCTCTTGCAGGGATCTCTTCCGCAGAACGTCTGTATATGATATATACGTCCTCTGCTCCCATTCTCTTGGCACATCTTGCAGCATCCATAGCAACGTTTCCGCCGCCTACTACAGCCACTTTGTTTGCTTTCTGAATAGGCGTATCGTACTCAGGAAGATAAGCCTTCATGAGATTTATCCTTGTAAGGTATTCATTTGCAGAACATACGCCTAAAAGATTTTCTCCCGGGATGTTCATGAATGTAGGAAGTCCTGCGCCTGTTCCGATGAATACGGATTCAAAGCCTTCTTCCTCTATAAGTTCATCTACAGTGATAGATCTGCCGATGATAGCATTTGTCACGAATTTTACGCCCTTAGCTTCCAGCTTAGCAACTTCCGCTGCTACGATCTCTTTAGGAAGTCTGAACTGAGGGATACCGTAAACCAGTACTCCGCCTATTTTATGAAGACTCTCAAATACTGTAACGTCATATCCTTTGTTTATAAGGTCTCCCGCACAGGCAAGACCTGCAGGCCCTGAACCTACAACAGCAACCTTATGACCGTTGCCTTCCGCAGGCTTGATCTCTTCATCACCGTAATTTACTGCGTGCCAGTCAGCTACGAATCTTTCAAGTCTTCCGATAGCCACAGGCTCACCTTTTTTGCCGTGAACACATTTTCCTTCACACTGATTTTCCTGCGGGCATACTCTTCCGCATACAGCAGGTAAAGAACTTGTTTCGCTGATGATCTGATATGCTTCTTCAAACTCCCCTTCTGCTACTTTAGCGATAAACTCAGGGATCTTTACCATTACAGGACATCCTGACATACAAGGCTTTTTCCTGCATTTGAGACATCTCATAGCCTCGCTTACAGCCATTTCTTCTGTGTATCCGGAGGACACTTCAAGGAAATTACCGTTTCTGATATTTGGATCCTGTTCAGGCATTGGATATTTTTCTCTAACAAGATTAATCATGGTAACGCACACCTCCTGTCAAACGACACACATGTGCCCTGTCTTCATCTTCCTGTTCTTTGTAGAATGAATTTCTCTGAATGAGTTCATCCCAGTCAACCAGAGAGCCGTCAAATTCAGGACCGTCCACGCATACAAATTTATCTTCTCCGCCGATACGTGCTCTGCATCCGCCGCACATTCCTGTACCATCGATCATATATGCTGTTAAGGATGCTACTGAAGGAATGTTATACTCTGCAGCGATCTGGCATACGAGCTTCATCATAATAGGAGGTCCTACCGCAACGATCTCATCGTATGTATTTCCTGCTTCTATAAGAGCCTTGAGTTTTTCTGTTGTAAACGCTTTTTCTCCATAGGAACCGTCATCGGTCACCACATAGAGATTGTCTGTTTCTGCACGGAATTCATCTTCCAGGATAACCAGATCTTTGTTTTTGAATCCTGTGATCATATCAACTTCGATGCCGTGTCTGTGCATGCCGGATGCGATAGGATATGCTAAAGCATTTCCTGTGCCGCCGCCTACTACGCAGACTTTTTTCAGGCCTTCCATATGAGTTGCTTTTCCGAGTGGACCCACTATGTCGGCAAAGCAGTCGCCCACTTCAAGCTGATCCATGAGCATTGTTGTTCTGCCTACTGTAGCGTAGATAAGGTCGATGGTTCCGTCTTCTTCGTTATGTCCTGCCATGGTGAGAGGTATCCTTTCACCGTATTCATCAGTACGAAGGATGATGAACTGACCGGGTCTTGCTTTTCTTGCCACCAGAGGCGCATAAATGACCATCCATGTGATGTTGTCATTGAGTTTTCTCTTGCTTGTTATTTCAAACAGTTTCACTTAAATCCGCCTCCCCTCTTATTTATCCAGACTCTTCTTCTGATTGATCAGATGTCTGTATCTTTCTATAGCTATTTCTTCTGCCTTGTCAAACAGTTCTTCCGCTCTTTCAGGGAACTTGATCTTAAGTGAGTCGTAACGTTCTTCACCGCCTATGAATGCTTTGTAGCTTTCAGTAGGTTCTCCGCTGTCAACGGATAATGGGTTTTTGCCCTGTGCAGCCAGATCAGGATTGTATCTGAGGAGATTCCAGTAACCGGAACGTACCGCATTCTTCATTTCAAGCATAGACTTGTTCATGCCGGCTTTTACACCGTGGTTGATACATGGTGCATAAGCGATGATAAGCGATGGTCCATTGTAGCTTTCCGCTTCTCTGAAGGCTCTGAGAGTCTGTTCAGGATTTGCA
>JAFXHN010000007.1 GCA_017536365.1 Bacillota bacterium
TCGAATCTTTCAGGAACGTGGATGAGATCGCCTTTCTGTGCGACTTCGATAGCTTTCTTAGCTAATGGTTCCATCTTTACGAACCACTGATCTGAAAGCATTGGTTCGATAACTGTTCCGCATCTGTAGCATCCGCCAACAGGGATAGTCATATCTTCTGTTTTTACGAGATGACCTGTTTCTTCCAGTTCCTTAACGAACTGTTTTCTGCAGTCGTATCTGTCAAGACCCTTGTATTTTCCTGCAAGTTCAGTCATCTTGCCGTCGAAGTCTATACAACAGATAACTTCAAGACCGTTTCTTTCTCCAACTTCAAAGTCGTTAAAGTCATGAGCAGGAGTGATCTTTACGGCACCTGTACCCTTTGTCATATCCGGATATGGGTCTGTGATAACTTTGATCTTTCTGTCTGTTGTAGGAATAACGAATTCCTTGCCTACTCTGTCTTTGTATCTTTCATCTTCAGGATTTACAGCGATGGCAACGTCCGCGAATATAGTTTCAGGTCTTGATGTAGCTACTATCATGCTGTCTCCTGAACCGTCAGCAGCATCGTATCTTACATAGTAGTACTTGCCCTGTTTGTCTTCATGTTCAACTTCCGCATCGGAAAGAGTTGTTTTACAGCTTGGGCACCAGTTGATAAGACGGTTTCCTCTGTAAATGAGACCTTCGTTGTAAAGGTCGATGAAGAACTGAGTTACGGCTTTGTTGCAGCCTTCGTCCATTGTGAAACGTTCTCTGTCCCAGTCACAGGAGTTTCCGAGTTTTCTTACCTGTTCTGTGATCCTTCCACCGTAAACACGTTTCCAGTCCCATGCTCTCTTAAGGAATTCTTCTCTTCCTAAATCTTCCTTTGTCTTTCCTTCTTCTTCTCTTATCTTATCTACAACTTTTACTTCTGTTGCGATGCTGGCATGGTCTGTACCAGGAAGCCAAAGTGCAGAATAGCCCTGCATCCTCTTCCATCTGATGAGCACGTCCTGAAGAGTCTGGTCAAGAGCATGTCCCATATGAAGCTGGCCTGTAATATTTGGAGGCGGCATAACGATAGTAAAAGGTTTTTTGTTTGGATCGATCTCTGCTTTAAAACATCCTGATTTTTCCCAGGTCTCGTAGATCCTTTCTTCGAACTGTTTAGGATCGTAAGTTTTTGCTAATTGTTTTTCCATTTTAGGTCTCCTTGTATTCTTGGACGGTTTTTCAGCAAACAAAAATCCGTCCTTTATTTTGATTAAAGGACGGATATTATCCGCGGTACCACCTTTATTCCGCACGTTGACCGCATAAACGCTCATACGCGCAGCACTCATTCTCTATAAAAACTCGAAAGCAACCTTCAGAAAGTCGTACACTTTGAGACCTTACAGCCACGGATCTCATTCTCTGGGAAGGACTTCTTTCCTACTCCTCTTCGTCATCGTTTTTTTATGCAATTACTAAAATATTTTACGGGTATTTACTTGAAATGTCAAGGTTTTGCCGCAAACTTTGCTGATATTACTAGTTTCCGTAATAGTAATCCCAAAACACCGTCATAGTCTTGTCTTCACCGGTGTATTCAGCAGAAAAAGTCCTTATGCTTCTGCTGTTTTTATAAAACGTGTAAGTATAATATTCATAGTCGAACATACCGCCCTTTCCGCTTATACCATCAGAATAATCTCTTACAAAGGTATTGTATGCCATCCACTGAGCCTTAGAAACGTTCTCATATGTATACAAAGTCCTTATAGTGCCGTCACTAAGAGTCCTTTTTTCTATATCAGAGTTTTTAACTCCTGCCACACTTTCTGCTGTAGGAAATACGGTATCTTCATAAAAATCAAGGTTTATAGGTTTATGACTTGCAGGAGTAAATTCTTTCCTCAATTCAGGGAAAGCTATCCTCTCAATGATAGCCGCCGCTTCTGCACGAGTTATGTTTGTGTTTGGCTTAAATGATCCATTACTATCAGATCCGGTAAGGATACCCGCCTTATACAGTCTTAATATATCTTCGCCGTATGCCCAAGCGCCATCATCTATATCTGCAATATCGCTGTAAAGTATCTCGTTGATGACCGGCCAGTCCCATTGATCGTATATTTTATATAATTCATCATATCGATCATAACGCACAGGTATAGCAGCAAAAAGAGCTCTTGCAAATTGATCACGTTTAGCTGCAGTATTAGGAGCAGTAAGTTCATCTGAAGAATAGTAATTGTATTCATCTATAAAATCATAATACACCTGATACCAAGGGCTTCCCTGTATGAAATCAGCTGTTCCTGTTTTATAGATGCTGCTGATCCTGGCAGCAAGAGCATGGGCTTCCGCAATAGTAACATTTCCATTTGGATTGAAATGACCTTCTCCGTCACCCATCATAAGACCCATTTCATATACAGTAGCTACGCTTTCTGCATACCAGGCATCTTCATCTACATCAGTAAATGTGCCCGGCTTATAATCGTAAATACGTTCAAAGTTTTCA
>JAFXHN010000101.1 GCA_017536365.1 Bacillota bacterium
ACTATATTATGAGCATACAATCTCCGTAACTGAAGAATCTGTATTTCTGATCTACAGCTATTCTATATGCTTCCAATATCTTCTCTCTATCATAAAATGCTGAAATAAGCATCAGCAGTGTAGATTTTGGCAAATGGAAATTTGTAAGCAGTCCATCCACCACTTTAAATTTGTAAACCGGCGGATAAATGAAAAGATTAGTGTTTCTCTGTCCGGATACTATCTTACCTTCTGCATCCGCAGCACTTTCAAGAGTTCTGGTAGATGTTGTTCCTACTGAAATGACTCTTCTGCCCTCTTCCTTTGCTTTATTTATCCTGTTTGCGGTTTCTTCATCCACCGAATATTCCTCGTAGTGCATCACATGCTCTTCTACTGTCTCTGTTTTAACCGGTCTAAAAGTGCCTATTCCCACATGCAGAGTAACAAATGCGGTTTCAACGCCTTTTTCTTCCAGTTTTTTAAGTATATCTTCTGTGAAATGCAGTCCCGCTGTAGGCGCCGCTACGGAGCCTTCGTATTTACAGTAAACAGTCTGGTACCTGTCCCTATCCTCTTTTTCATTATCTCTGTCAATATATGGAGGAAGGGGTATCTTTCCAAATTCATCCAAAAGCTCATTGAAAATCCCTTCGTAAATGAATTTTATATGTCTTGTGCCTTCCTGTCCGTCTCCAGTCACCTGAGCCTTAAACAGTTTTTCATCAGAGAAATTAACTATATCTCCGGTCTTGAGTCTTTTTCCGGGCTTTACCATGGCTTCCCAGACATCCCCTTCTATCCTTTTGATGAGAAGAACTTCGATCTTCGCTCCGGTAGGCTCTTTTATGCCGAAAAGTCTTGCCGGTATTACTTTTGAGTTATTCATTACCAAAAGATCTCCCGGCTTCAAATGATCTAATATATTATAAAAATGTTCATGACCTATACTTCCGCTGCTTCTATCCAACACCATCATACGTGAGTTTTCTCTCTTGTCAGCCGGGTGCTGAGCTATAAGTTCCAGCGGAAGATCATAATCAAAATCTGTAAGCTTCATTTTTTATCCTTTATTTTATAGTGATACCTATGTAGTAGTATTTCAGGATCTCGTCATATGAAAATCCCGCTTCAGCCATTGCTTTTGCACCCATCTGGCTCATGCCAATGCAGTGTCCGTAGCCTTTTCCGCTTAATACGATGCCGTCAACACCATCTTCCCCTGAAGATGCTGCACTTCCCTGTATCGTGGATTTGCCTGTGTCTGCCTGTGCAACCACAGAATCCGCAGCTAAAATAACAACATTTCCGTTTTTATCCACAACACTCATTCCTGACAGTATTTTTTCAGTCGCGGAGCCGCTTACTCCTTTCACATATGCTTTTGCAGGAGAAGCTTCACTGCTGAGGCTGCTCTTTGTGATAGTGAATTTTAATGACTTTACTGTTGATGATCCAAGCATAGATCTGATCTTGCTCTTTCCTATAACAGCTTTTCCGTCAGTTCCTACGAATTCAAGACTTGTTACACTTCCGCCTTCTGTTTTTTCCTTGATATTTATCCCGGTAACAGTGCCTATGGAATAACCCGCATTTTTAAGGATGGAAGACAGTTTTTCTGTTGTAAATTCCGCTGTCCAATTATACTCAGGATTGTATTCGTCTTTTTTTGTCTGAAGATAGCCTACCTCTGTGCCCCAGATATCTTTACTGCTTTCTATGTATCCGCCATTGTTCGCTGAATAATAGCATGAAACTGGCTTACCTGCATAATAAGCCACCATTCCTGAAGTTTCATTTACAGCACTGCTGCATTTTGCAACTTCACTTGATACTCCGCCGTATACCTGACAGCACTGAGTATTACAGATATCATATCCGAGAGAGCTGTGTCTGTTTATATTGCCCATTGCAAAGCTCCTTGCTGCAACAGCCTGAGCTTTTAACGCTTCAAGAGGATATGAAGATGACATTTCCTTAGGGAGTACTCCGTAGAGATACTTTTCAGGATCTAATACGTTGATAAATCTGATGGTGCTTGCGCTTGATTTATAAAGCATCACCCCGCCTCTGTAACTCTTTCCGGATACAGATATTATACCTTCTTCCATGTCTGTGCTTCCCACAAAATACTTAGTTGTATTATTGTATGAATACACGGGCGGCTGGTCCTCTTCGTCCACGGGATAAATATTGATGTATTCCTCATCCGCTTTTATAACTATATCAGTAATATCTTCAAAGCTTTCTACCTGAGTAATGTCCCCTCCATCATACTGATATATGGCAAATCCGTCAGAAGATGACGCTTCGTATGAACTGCCTACACTTCCGGAGGATATACCTACTCTTATATAATCAGGAACATCTTCCGGCGCTGCAAATACAGATATCCCCGCACACGATAACGTAATTAATAAAATCAATAACCCTATTACTTTTTTCATACTGTTTCTCCTATTTTATCATTGAGATCTGATCCCCGTTTTCTCCCGGGACCGATAATCCCAGGTGATGGTAAGCCAGATCTGATGCTATCCTTCCCTTTTGCGTTCTGTGTAAAAGCCCTGCCTGTATAAGATAAGGCTCATACACGTCCTCTATGGTAACTCTTTCTTCTCCCACTGCCGCTGAAATGGCGTCTATCCCCACCGGACCGCCTTTGAACTTAGTCATTATCGTCAGCAGTATCTCTCTGTCCAGATTTTCAAGCCCCAGCTTGTCGATCCTAAGTGCATCCAGAGATGTCTGAGTTATTTCCTTGTTTATCCTTCCGTCTCCTTTTACTTGGCTGAAATCTCGGATCCTTCTCAGGAGCCTGTTTGCTATCCTTGGAGTGCCTCTTGATCTTAATGCCAGCTCATCTAAAGATTCTTCGTCGATATCCACCTGCATAAGCCTTGCTGAGCGCTCTATGATCTGCTTGAGTTCATCCTTTGTATACATTTCAAACTTGCTTATCACACCAAAACGGTCTCTAAGAGGTGCAGTCAGACTTCCGGCTCTTGTGGTAGCACCGATCAAAGTAAACTTATTTAGATCTACTCTTAATGTTCTTGCAGAAGGTCCCTTGCCTATGATTATATCCAGCGCAAAGTCTTCCATTGCAGAATAAAGTATCTCCTCAACGCTTCTGTGAAGCCTGTGTATCTCATCTATAAACAGCACATCACCGTCGGAAAGATTTGTAAGAATCGCTGCCAGATCCCCCGCTCTTTCTATAGCCGGTCCGGAAGTAACTCTAAAGCCTACTCCAAGCTCCGATGCGATTATACCTGCAAGAGTAGTCTTGCCCAGCCCCGGCGGACCGTAAAAAAGCACGTGATCCAAAGGCTCTTTCCTCATCAGTGCCGCATCTATGAACACCTTAAGGTTATCAGTTACATTCTTTTGTCCTATATATTCATTAAGTCTTTTGGGCCTGAGACTCTTTTCTATTTCTTCGTCAAAATTAGTAAATTCACCGCTTACGATTCTTTCTTCCTCCAAAGTTCTGCCTCCTTTCATAAATTCCTGTTTAAATAAAGGCAAACTACATGAGTTTTGCAAGCGCCTGTTTTATATATTCCTGAGTATCCGTATACTCTTCTTTTATCTTGCTTAATGCCGCTGCCCCTTCGCTTTTGGAATAACCCAATGCGATCAGAGCCTGAAGCGCTTCTGTTTTAGCGTCAGGAGCCGCACCCTTCATTACAGCATCAGTAGAAAATTCTCTCTCATCTTTACTGAAACCTGAAATATCGCCCAGCTTGTCCTTAAGCTCAAGGACTATCCTTTGAGCCGTTTTTTTGCCAATGCCCGGCGCTCTTACTATAGAATCCGTATCTTCAAACACTATTGCTCTGCTAAGTTCTTCGGCTTTCATAACTCCGAGGATAGCCAGTGCAGCCTTTGTACCCACACCATTGACCGTCAAAAGTTTTTTGAACATTTCAAGATCCGCTTTTTTTCTGAATCCGCAAAGACTGATATCATCTTCTCTGACCATCATAGCTGTGTATACAGTGATTTCCTCAGAACTTCCTGCATACATATCGAATTCTGATATGTCAGAAATATTTATCTCATATCCTATCCCGTTATTCTCTATAAGTACGATCCCCTCTTCACAGGAGATCACTTTTCCTCTTACAAATCCTATCATTATTTATCCCTTTATACTCAGATCATACCCCTGAATCTATCCTGAAAATACCTGATGCATTGCTGGAATTTCCGTGACACACAGCCACAGCCAAAGCATCTGCCGTATCGTCAGGTTTAGGTACTTCGTTTAAATGCAGTATCAGTTTTACCATATACTGCACCTGCTGTTTATCTGCTCTGCCGTATCCTACCAAAGCCTGCTTTATCTGAAGAGGCGTGTATTCATAAAGAGGCAGACCTTTATTTACGCAAGCCGTTATGACCGCACCCCTAGCCTGAGCTACAAGTATGGCAGTCTTGGCATTTTTGTTAAAAAACAGTTCTTCAACAGCCACAGCATCGGGTTTATATAAATCTATTATATTTGATATTTCAGAATACAAATGCTTCAGTCTGAGAGACATCTCCTGGTCCTTGTCCGTAGTTACTGCACCGTATCCTGCCACATCATAATGACTGTTGTTAAAATCCACTATGCCGTAACCTAATATCGCATAGCCCGGATCTATCCCTAAAATCCTCATATTCCCTGCCTTTTGCCAAATGTTCCGTATATTTATGTATCTATATATTTTATCATTTTTGCTTGCTTTTTCCAATAGCAATATACAATTACCTTGTTCCAAATATTAACTGTTGCTCTGATCTTTGAGTTCTTTTCTCTTATACTTTATAAAAGTGATCAGCATAAGCACCATAAGCATTATGCAAGCATAGCCCTGGACCGGATAGACGTATGTAACAAGCTGAGAGAAGCCCACCAGGCTCACAAGATATGCTGCTGCGCCTATAAACACGATGACCGCCATCCTTTTATTTTTGTTTTCCTTATTCAGTTCTTTTGTAAGCCCGTAAAGGCAGTTTGAGGAAGCCGAATAGATGGCTATGACCATAATAAGTGAGTATATGACTCCTGTAACAGGAGAAAGCTTCCCTGAAAGATATGCCATAGGCAATTCATATGTACCCGCAGCATCGATATCTGTCATAAGAGCGCAGTATATCAAAAATCCGAAAACACATGTCGCAAAAAATCCTATGAACATTCCTTTATATACCTGTTTCTTAGCTTTCTCGTTCTTCGGAAGTGTACATAAAACAGGAATAGCCGCGATAAAATTATATGCAAGATAAAGAAGTGCTCCCAAAAGCCAGTTTGGAGCAAGGGGGCTCATGAACTTACCCGGATCCACCGGCTCGACATGCTCCGTAAAAATTATTATCCCCAGTGTTATTGCCAGCATTATCACAAGCATTACCGGTATGACCACAGGCATTATTTTTCTTATGCCGTCAAAACCAAGGATATTGGTAATTATAACGAATGCAGTTATTATAAGTCCTCCTACGCCTTTTGGCATATTAAGCTGAGACATGAATAAAGCATCTCCTGCTGCAAGCAGTGCTATTAAAATCACCAGAAGGCAGAAAAGCATAACAACTGAAATTATTTTTTTCAAAGCAGGCGAATCCGAAGGTGCCGCTATCTCTTCCATCTTATTTGAATTCCGGATCCTCCCCAATTCGCATACCATTACGCCAAACGAAATATATAAAATGAAACAAACGATAAAACCCAGCATGCCCATTGAACCGTAAGCACAGAAAAACTTCAGCATTTCCTGTCCCGAAGCAAAAGCCGCTCCGAACAAGGCCCCTATTATAATAAAAGCTATAGAAAAAGCAGGAATATTCCTTACATCGTCATTCATAAACTACCTCGCAAACATGTATTCTTACCATATTTTATATTATATCAAAACATACGAGAGTATTGAACCTTAAATTAAACTCTTTGTATTTTATGCATAATTATGTTACAATGAATAAAAATTCATGGAGGTGTTTATGAGATATCCAAGACACAGCAAAATACTGGAGCTTATCTCCATTTATAATATAGAAACTCAGGAAGAACTGGCCAAACTGTTGGTGGAAAACGGTTTTAAAGTAACACAGGCCACAGTTTCAAGGGATATAAAAGAACTTAAACTGATAAAAGTTCTCGGTCCGGACGGAAAGTATAAATATGCATCAAATAAGTCGGCAGATTCTCCTTCTTCAGAACGTTATCTTAACCTTATTAAAGATATGGTCCTGTCCGCTGCAAGTTCAGAAAATATCGTTGTTATCAAGACTCTCAACGGATGCGCCAATGCTGCCTGCGAAGCCATAGATTCCCTTCATCTTGAAGGAGTTCTGGGCACCATAGCCGGGGACAATACGATATTTGTAGTAACTACAGCTTCCGACAAATCCCCTTTACTGGTGAAATTCATAAACGAGCAGATCAAAAGCAGGTGATAGTATTTGATAAGTCATTTATCTGTTAAAAATTTTGCGATCATTAAAGATCTGGAAGTGGATTTCGGCAATGGTCTGAATATAATTACCGGCGAGACCGGTTCAGGCAAATCCATAATAATAGAAGCTATCCACATGGCTCTCGGCGGGAGAGCCGATTCTTCTTTTGTAAGGACAGGCTGCGCCAAGTCTACGATCCAGCTTGTCATTGAAAACGGTACTCAGGAACCTATCATCCTCACAAGAGAGATCCAGGCAGGAGGAAGAAGCACCGGACGCATAGACGGTGAACTGGTCCCATTGTCAAAACTTAGTTCGTTCTGCAAAAAATATGTGGATATACATGGACAATATGATAACCAGGCTCTTCTGGATCCCGAAAATCATATCCATATTTTGGATTCATACGATATAAACGATCTTATTAAATGTAAAAACAGATATTTATCGGAGTTTGAAGAATACAGTAAACTCTCCTCTGAGTTGGCAGCGGTCAAAAAAAGCATTTCCGAAAGCGAGAGAAAAAGAGATTTTATGGAATTCGAGCTTAGAGAAATAGAAAAAGCAAACATATCCCTCGGAGAAGATGATGATCTTAAGGAAAAACTTATACTTCTTCAAAACAGCGAGAAGATCTTTTCCTCGGCTTCTGCAGCTTACAGCAAGCTTTACTCCGGAGAAAACAGCTGTACAGGACTGCTTATGGATTCCATAAATGAACTTAAGAAAATATCAGGTCTATCTCCTCAATTTTCTGAGATACGGGAAATACTGGAGGATTGCTATTATAAAATCGATGAGTCCTCCTCTGCCCTTTCAGAATTCACCGGTAATATGGAGTTTTCCGTGGATGAGATCGACAATATAATCTCAAGACAGGAACAGCTGGAAAATCTCAAAAGAAAATACGGAGGTTCTCTTGAAACTGTAACAGAACATTTAAACATCCTTAAAGAAGCTCTTTCCAATATAGAAAATTCAGATCTCATTTTAAAAGATCTCGAGAATAAACTTTCTGATAAAAGTATTATCGTCTCAGATTTGGCAAATGAACTCAGCAAGCTAAGAAAAGAGGCTGCTTTGGATATGGAAGCAGCAGTGAACAAAGAATTATCTGAACTCAACTTTAAAAACAGCCTGTTTAAAATAGATTTCAGGGAAACAGATCTAGGCCCCGAAGGCTCTGATGAAGTAGAATTCCTTATCTCCACAAACAAAGGAGAAGCCCTCAAGCCTCTTGCAAAAATCGCATCAGGAGGAGAAATATCCCGTATCATGCTGGCATTCAAGAGAATAATCGGCGATTACAGTTCAGTCCCTACTTTTATTTTCGATGAGATAGACACAGGCATAAGCGGCAGCGCAGCAGAAGTCGTAGGAGCAAAGCTGTCACAGATCGCCGGAAATCATCAGATACTTTGCATCACTCATCTGCCTCAGATAGCAGTAATGGGCGACTCACATTATATTATCGAAAAATACAGCGACGAGTCTCAAACCTACACTACGGTTTCCGAAATGGATGATGACGCTCTTGTAAGAGAGATCGCCAGACTTTCCGGAAGCAGCACCCTTACTGAAAACGCAAGAAACAATGCCGAAGAAATGATCGCAAATGCGAGAAAAAGCAAAAAATAATAAACTGCTGCAGGACAGATACAGTCCTTGCAGCAGTTGTTTTATTTTTATAACTATTTAAACATATCATACATTTCAGCATAATCTCTGAGAAGCGCACCTGCGGTCTTGCCCGGTGTTGTTTCATGAGCGAAATCGTATTCAACGTCACTGACATATGCTATAGGAGCCTTAAATGTAAATCCTTCTTCGTATAAAATGTATTCCGCTCCGCTGTTATAATATTCCTCAAACCGCGCCATTCTCTTCTCTGTTACATTCTTTCCATCGTCAAGATACAGGAACCAGGTATAAGAGATATCCCCGTCATTATACTGATGTTCTTCTTTGTACCAGCCTTTAGTTTCCAGGAGCCCCGGATCTGCTTTGCAGTCTTCTAATGTGTAATCTGCATCCTCAGGGAGATCTCCGTAAATAGAGAAATCTCCTGTTTCTATATCATAGAAACCTGTCACAGAGAACTCATTGCTCTTTTGAGCATAAGTTATTACTCCATTTTCCACTGTAAAAATATCAGTCTGAAGGTTGTTTCCTACGTCGTGAGCAAATTCTTTATTGTACAGCGCACCTTTTCCGTTAAAGATACCTATGCAGTTTGTATAATTCAGATTAGGGAATTTGCACTTTACTGCTTTTCCGTTTTCAAATCCATAGAAAGATACGGAGTCATCTGTATTTCCGTCACTCGAATAGGAAGAGCACATATAACCGTAGTAAGGTCCGTTAGGTGAATACCCATTTCCGGTAAATGAACTGTACGCATCTGCCTTATCCAAGTATGCAGTTATGAGTATAGGCATCCCGTCATTATTTGGATCCGCCAGCATAGCGTAAAGTTTTCCGGTTTCGTAATCGTTGCTCATAGTTTCAGGAAGTCCTTCCAAAACAGCCGCATAAGCATCCGCCATTTCCTTAGTCATAACACATTTGCTTCTGTCTCCGTAGTACTCTATTCCTTCAAGGAAGGTTTCAGACTTTATCACAGCCTTTTCTCCCAGACAGTCATACAGAGCCTCTGCATTGCTGTCGAAGCCAAAAGCAGTTTCTCCGCTGTCTACAGTAAGAACAAGGAATCCATCTCCGTTTGCCTCTTCCTCTTCTATCGCCATGCATTCTGAGCCTTTTACCTTAAACAGTTTATAATACGGATCTCCCGCTTCACCGTCTATAGTCATGATTTCCTGCCATTTAACCAGAACCGTACCGTCTTCGCATTTTTCCATGATAAGCGAGGTTGCCAGACCTGCGGTTGCACCATAGAAATCAAAGAGTTTTACAAGCACCGGTTCCTTACCGTTCCATGTATAGATCTCAACCGCCGGGCAGTTGTATCCGTAGTTTTCATTCACATAATAGAAGCTGGTAAGTATAAGTTCCGGAACTTCATTTCCATCCATGTCACATATAAAACCTCCATGGACCCCTTCAGAATCTATCTGAGGTTCAGTCGTTCCCAGAAGACCATGTTCATTTATCTTCTCGTTAACTAAATTCCAATATCCTGTAGAGATCTCTTCTGTAAGACCGGCTGTTTCGAATCCAAACTCACTGGTTTTGCTGTCATCCTCTTTTTTGCCGCAGCCGGTAAAGCTTATCATTGTAAAGCACAGGACGACTGTCATCATCAACGCTAAAAATTTTTTTACTTTCATTATGATCCCCCCGTTATGTCTCATAAATATAAAAGCTACTCAGTTACATATTTTTTAAAAAACTCATCGAACACCACTATATACGCATCCATATCGTTCTCTTCCAAAAAACTGTTTATAGTATCCACCGCTATTTTAAAAGCCTCTTCTTTTGGATACCCGTAAACGCCTGCAGAGATCAAAGGAAAAGCGATGGAACGGCACTCGTATTTCTTGGCAAGCTCTAATGAATTTTTATAGCAAGAGGTCAAAAGAGCCTCTTCATTGTTGTTTCCTCCTCCATAAATAGGGCCCACTGTATGGATAACATACTTGGCAGGAAGTTTATAACCCTTAGTTATTTTGGCATTTCCTGTTTCACATCCGCCTAAAGTTCTGCATTCCGCCAGCAGTTCTTTTCCTGCAGCTCTGTGGATGGCTCCGTCAACTCCGCCGCCTCCCAGCAGCGTCTTATTGGCTGCGTTTACTATAACATCCACTTCCATTTTAGTTATATCTCCCTGGATAACTTTTACCGGCATAATGTTTCCTCCTCCTTAGCGCTTCTTAGTTTAAAAAAAGACGGTATAGCATTTGCCATACCGCCAAATTTTATGCATGGATTATTCTTCTGTAGGAACTTCTTCCACAGGAGCTTCTTCTGCAACCGGCTTTTCAAGAGTTTCTTTAATGCTTAAGCTAATTCTCTTCTTTTCTGTATCGATGTCGAGGATCTTAGCATTAACAGTCTGTCCGATTTCAATTTCGTTAGCTGGGTTAGCAACTCTCTTGTAAGCGATCTCTGAAATATGTACAAGACCGTCAAGACCAGGTTCGATTTCGATGAATGCACCGTAATCTTTTAACTGAACAACTTTACCTTCGATAATATCGCCAACCTGATATTTTGATTCAATGTTTTCCCATGGTTCAGGCATTGTCTGCTTGAGACCTAATGAGATCTTGCCTTTTTCTTTATTCATTGACAGGATCTTAACTTTTACCTGCTGTTCTAATTCAAGAACGTCCTGAGGTTTTTTGATCTTGCCCCATGAAATTTCTGAAATATGAAGAAGTCCGTCTACTCCGCCGATATCTACGAATGCACCGTAATCTGTAAATCTTTTTACAACGCCGTCTACGATATCGTCAACTTCGATAGAATTCCAGAAAGCTTCTGTTTTCTTAGCTTTTTCTTCCATAAGAACTGCTCTGTGTGAGAATACAGCTCTGTTTCTCTTAGGATTTGTCTGGATAACTTTTACAGGGATAGTTTTGCCGATAAATTCGTCAACTTCTTCTGTAAACTTGTCTGATAACTGTGAAAGTGGAATAAATCCGGAAACTTCTTTAAATGTAGCGATAACGCCGCCTTTTACTTTTCCTGTAACCTTAGCATTAACTACTGTTTTATTATCAAGAGCTTCATTTACTTCGTTCCAATGTTCGTTTACTTCTAACTTTTTCTTAGATAATAAGATGTTGCCGTCGTCGTCCTTTGTTTTTACAACTTTAGCTTCAATCTGTTCTCCAGCCTTGAATACATCTGATAATTTCTGGCCCGGTTCAAGGGATACTTCATCCTTAGGAATGATGCCGTCTTTTTTGCATCCTAAATTCACAACGATTTCTTTTTCGCTAACTGCAATAATTTCTCCTGTAACGATTTCGCCTCTACCAGGTAATCTTAACGCTTTTTCAATGTCTTCCATGTACGCGAGCATTTCGTTCTGCTCGAGTCCGTTTTCAGTGATGAACTCACTCATAGTAGCAATAACCTCCTTAATTATACATTCAGGCGCAGATGCACCTGCTGCAATTCCTATTGTACCGCATTTTTCGACTTCATTCAATGGTAAATCTTCTATTGTTTCAATTAAATATGTTTTTTTACAATTTTTACCTGCGATCTCATAAAGTTTCATTGTGTTAGAGCTGGTCCTGCTGCCGATCACAAGCATCATGTCGCTCTTTTCCGCAGTCTCTTTACAGCTGTCCTGCCTTTCTCTGGTTGCATTGCAGACAGTGCAAAAGCTGTTGACCTTCACTCCTCTTTCCGAGAGGCTCTCCACAACTTCTTCAAAATCTTTTATTTTTATCGTCGTTTGGGCAACAACGGAATGATCTCCATTTATTATTTTACCTTCTTTTATGAGGTTTTGTAAGTCGTTTTTATCTTTGACTACAAAAACTTTTCTCTTGCACCATCCTCTTATTCCAATAACTTCAGGATGTGTTTCACTTCCCACTATTATTACATCTTGTCCCTTTTCACTCTCTTCTTCAACTATCTTATGTATCTTTTCCACAAAAGGACAAGTTGCATCTTCTAGTATGATGCCAAGTTCCTCGGATTTTCTGTAAACATCAAAAGGAACCCCATGAGAACGGATCAGTACCACAGAACCTGCCGGCACTTCCTCCAGCTTTTCAACGCTGAACACACCTTCTTTTTCAAGTTCTTTAACGACAGTCTCATTATGGATCAAAGGACCGTAGGTAAATATCCTTCTTTGAGTTCCCCTGTATTTTTCTATCAAACTGTAAGTCTTATCCACAGCTCTTTTTACTCCAAAGCAAAAACCGCTGTTCTTTGCCACTTCTATATTCACTTCTGTTTTTCAAGCTGTTCCAACGCCTCAAGGAACTTCTTGAATGCCCCCTCTTTTCCATTGTTGGTCGGGCGATAATATTTTACACCCTCATTATATAAATTATCCGGCAGATACTGCTGTTTTACATATCCCCCATAGCTGTGAGGATATTTATAATCCAGCCCAATCCCTCTGTCTTTTGCACCTTCATAATGAGCATCTTTTAAATGCAGCGGCACATCGTCTATCCTCTTATGCTTTACATCATGCAAAGCCTCATCTATAGCTGTTATTACCGAATTGCTCTTCGGGCAAGATGAAAGTAGTACCGCAGCATGGGCAAGCATAATCCTCGCTTCCGGAAAGCCTGTCATCTGAGCCGCTTCAACGCAAGATGTTACTATGGAAATAGCTGTGGGATAAGCCATTCCTACATCCTCGCTGGCGATAACCATAAGTCTTCTGCCTATCATATTCACATCAGCACCGCCTTCCACTAGCCTTGCTACATAGTGAACAGCCGCATCCGGATCGCTTCCTCTGATGGATTTCTGGAGCGCAGACAGGAGATTGTATTTGTCTTCTTTTCTATCAAAAAAAGTCATAGGAGTCTGAAGGGCTTCTCCCACGATCTCAGGAGTTATTTCCTCTCCTATCCCTATGTTTTCACAGATAAATCCCAACGTGTCCAAAGACATACGGGCATCACCACGGCATTGTTCCGCAATATATTCCAAAGTACCTTTTCCTGCAGTGATTTTCAGTTTGCCCAGGCCTTTTTCTTCATCAGCCAATGCTTTTTTCAGTATCTCAGTTACTTCCTCCGGTGCCAAAGGCTTGAATTCGTATATGGCCCTTATCCTGCTTAGTATAGCGTTGTTCAGGGAAAAATAAGGGTTTTCCGTAGTACTGCAGATCACTCTGATAACACCTTCTTCAATCACCTGAAGAAGACTGTCCTGCTGAAGCTTGTTCCATCGGTGGATCTCATCTATATACACATACGGAGTTTTTCCTTCCATACCGAAAAAAGGATTTTTTACTTTTTCTATGATCTCTTTCAACTCTTTTATCCCTGAAACCGATGCATTGAGTTCATAAAACTCAGTATCCATTTCTTTTGCTATCATACGCGCCAAAGTAGTCTTCCCTGTCCCTGATGGCCCAAAGAAAACCGCCGATTCAACATTATTATTTTTTATAGCATTGTAAAACAATGAGCCCTTATACATGAAATGAGTCTGTCCGTAAAAATCCTTCAGACTGTCAGGCCTCATCCTTGTTGAAAGAGGAATCATAAACATCACCTATTATATATACATCAATACTCTTAAGTTATTTGTCGAAATCTCTGTTTTAACGCAAAACTCTAAAGTTTCTTTGAAAGTTTTTTTATCAAAGGATATGATGCCATATCCACAGCAAAGCATGCGCCTATAACGCCATGAACGATTTTCATATTCTTCGACGGCTCTGAAACATAGCTTTTAGCAATCGCTTTCTTCTGTTCTTCAGGACTTATATATTTAAGCCATTTCCCGCCCTGCTGTATTTCTTTTTGAGTTTCATTGCAATGCATTATAAACATTACCGCATTTGCCACAGTAAGTATCGCAGCATAAACAGATACAACAAAAGCCAAATGCTTTTTGAAATTCCAGTCTTTAAAAAATCTTATCATTTTACCCCTCCGTTCATATAATAATCTATTTTATCATAAATCATTATAAATAACTCGCTTTTTCATAAAAATAATCCCCTCGAAGTTATTAAGGTGGGAAAACTTCGAGGGGATATCTATTGCTTTGTATTACAAAACAAATCCTCTTTTAATTATTCAGCAATTTCCTTTTTCTTAGCTGATGCATTTCTGATATCTCTTGCAATGATGAAGATACAGAATACTACACCGCAGAATCCAGCGAATGGATAAAGAACGTTGATTATGAGGTTGAACGGAATGATACTTCCGCCAAATACGCCTGCTACTACGAGACATGCAACGATGATTCTCTGTTTCTTTGACTTGTCTTCAGCAAATCTGCCTGATACGAGCCAGAGGTAACCGATAACTGTTGTGAAGATACCGAGTACGAGAACGATAGCGAATGTCCATGCTATTTTCGGCATCATGTTCTGCATTGCAGCGAGAAGCGGAACCTGTGCACCGTTCTGAACGATAGAATCAAGGTTAAAGAGTACAGCAACTACTACAAGGAGTACGCCTGCGTGGAAGAAGATACCTGAGAAGATACCGCCAGCAAGAGCTTCTCCCTGATTCTTTGTTCCTTTACCGAGAGAAACGAGGAATGGAACTGATACGATGAGGCAAACGCCGCCGTATGTTAATGCTGATAAGAACCAGTGTTTGATTCCGAATACACCGGCCTGAAGAACTGCACCTTCTTCTACATACTGTGGAAGGTTAGCTGTAGCTTCTGCAAAGTTTGTTCCTGATGTTGCAGCTGCATAAATACCGATGATGATTACATAACCGATAATAACAACGCCTAAGAAACCAAGTACCTGTTCTACTCTTCTGAGGCCTGACATTACTACTATAGCAGCAACAATACCCATACCAACTGCACCTACATACTTAGGAATTCCAAAGTACTGTTCGATTGTTGATCCGCATCCTGCAAACATTGAAATAAGAATACCGAATACTAAGATCAAACTGAAGAAGTCGAAGAAATATCCTACATATTTACCGCAGTAATATCTGTAGCAGTCACTTGCATTGTCAAATGACATTCTCTGACCTGTTTTGTAACAGCTTGATGTGAAATAGATAGTCATGATCATTGATACTAATACAGTTGCATACTGTAAAGGATGTCCCCATGAACCGAAGAACTGGAGTACTTCCTGACCTGTTGCAAACCCTGAACCGATAGTATATGAAGCATATGCTCCGCCTACCATCAGCATAGTTTTGATGCTAACGCCTTTGTTTTCATTTAAAGTCATTAGTTTTACCTCCTAAACCACCTGGTTGATAAAAAAATAACTTCTCTAATCCCTTTCGATCGTTCTTCCGTATGATCACGCTGATCTGAAACATAATATAATAAATCAATAATTGCGTATCCCATGTTCCAAACCAAAGTTTCTTCTCCGGCCATAAGCCATATACTCTTTTCCTTTCTCGACCATATGAGGATCCGAGTATTGACCGTTGAAGTATACTGAAACGCATCAGAATAAAACATCGATCCCTTTTATGTAGAAAAACAACTCAGTGGAAACAACAAACCACTTATTTGGATTCTATCATCAGATCCATGAAAAGTGGTGTTCGACAGTTTAATACACAATATTCACATTTGGAATGCTGTTTTGCAGTGTATCATTAGACTTTCAAATAATTCTTCTGCCACTATGAAAATTCCTCATAAGTACTATTTTCCCTTGATTTTTCAACGTCTAATTGGTATCATCTGAAAGAAATATTTATCTTAGATATTCAAAAAAAGAATGGCATATATTAATAACAGGAGGCAAAATGAATATTTCTAAGTACAAAGCTTTTTTGACCGTGGCCGAGATGGGCAGTATTTCTAAAGCAGCAAAATACCTTAAATACTCCCAGCCGGGAATAAGCCATATGCTGTCTTCATTGGAAGAAGAATTAGGCTTTACTGTATTAAAAAGAATAAACGGCAGTTATGTTCTTACCGAAAACGGTAAACAGATAATTTCTTATTGTCAGCAAATAGTCAAAAATGAAGAGAATTTAAAAAGTGCCGTTTCCTCAATAAACGGTCTTCTTACCGGCAGTATTTCTATTGCCAGCTACAACAGCATGCTCTTAGACTATATCCCAAATGCCGTAGCTGACTTTTGTAAAGTGTATCCCAATATACAGATTTCTCTATACGAATGCGATCATAATGTTATGATAGATGGGCTTACAAATAATATGTTTGATTTGGCATTTATTTGCGAGCTTGTACCAAAGGGTTTTCAGTTCATACCTTTATTTCACGACCCCATAGGATTGATACTGCACAAATCACATCCTTTTATGAGCTATGATAAGATCCCGGTCAGTATTCTTAACGGATGCAATTTCATAATGCATTCTTCAGGAGCCAGAGATGTTCTTGATGCGCTTATAAAAAAAGAGCCTTTTAATCCAGTCGTCACTTTTACTTCAAACAGTGACTCAGCAGTGATGGGCCTTGTCAGCCACAATTCCGGAGTAAGCCTGTTGTCCAGTTTCCATAAAAGCCGTATACCTGAAGATACAGCATTTAAAGAGTTCGAAAGGAATTTTTACAGAACTCTCGGGATGTCTATCCGATCCACAGACTATGCTTCTCCGGCAGTCAAAGAGTTTATCCGCTTTGTTTCTCAAAAAGCCCAGTCACATGAGCTTTATTATAAAAATGTAAATATATCCGGGAAGGAATCATTAAACAAATAGTATCCAAACCAAAGATCCGCAAAACTGCGGATCTTTTCTCAAAGCATAGTATTCTGCATGATCTCTGCACGATAGAAATAAACAGGAATAGAATAAAACTCATTCAGATAGGGGTGGAATAACCATAGAACGCATTATGATACGACGCGCATTTCATCTGCAAAATACTTTCCTCATGAGCAGCCTTAATATCTGTTTTTAACTATTTTTTTCAGATACGAGTATACAGTTTTTCTCTTTTCTCCTTTTACCCCATAAATAAAAATGTTTACCGACAGAAATATAACAAATATCATCACTGTGCCTATACGCCCTGCAGCTTCTGTCCAAAACGCAGTCATAAACAAAGCAAATGATGCCAGCGTCACAAGATATTCCTTTCCGAGACTGGTGACCCTGATAAAAGTATGATTATCGTCCTCACTATTTCCGGATTTGATATCTTTCATTCTATAAAGAGCTTTTATATGTTCAGCAGTTGCATCCCCCGACATATTTTCAAAAATGCCTGCCAGTTTTGCTATACGCTCCCGCTCTTTCCCAGTATACTGCTTGCTCAAAAACCTGCACATATCTCTCATCTGCAATGAAAAATCATCGTTTTTCTCTTCTGCCCCCGGCACATATATGAGCTTTATTTTCTCGTTTTTATCCAGAAAAACAGTTTCCGGATGAATGACATATCTTTTCCTTTCAAGAAGATGTTCTTCACCCTTTTTTACTGTTTCTAATATGTTTTCGATCAGTTCTTCAGCATCCACACTTTTTCTATATTGTTTTATATGCTCCGAAAGATTAAGACAGCCGCCTATATCGCACAGTATACAGTCACTTTCTATGTTTTTAACATATATGATTCCTGCCACCTGAAGTTCGGAGTTCTCCTCTATCATCCTTAATTGATGCTCTGTACATCCTCTTTCAGGCAATTCTACTCTCAGCCTTCTGCCTCCCGCAGAATTCTTTATACTGCAGCGATATCCTCCGTATACGTTTTCCGCTTTTACCGGCTTTGCTATCCTGAAACAGTATTCGCTGTTTCCAAATCTCAGCATATCACCGTCTGTAAGTGCCAAAGTTTCCCCTCTATCCATAAGTCTTCCGTTTATATAGCTCCCGTTTTTGGAATTCAGATCTTTTATATAAAACTCCTTATCAAAACTTATCGATGCATGCCTTCTGCTTACATACTCATCATCCACTGAGAATCCTTCATCATCCGGAATTTTCCGTCCGATAAAAAATTCACGTTCCTTGTTTATTGTAAGTTTCTTTTTCCCTGCTTCATCAAACAACACACCATACATCTGAATCACCTCAATAACAAACCTCACATCCCAAATAGCCGTTTGATAATGCATACATCCGATCTACAGGTTCAAAATATCTTCCTTCTATAGAAAGGTGACTGCAGGCTCCTCTATGATAGCGCTCTCCGTAACGCGGGAAAACATACACATATTCCGTCTCATCTTCCTGTTCCATTCCTGAAAAACCTAAAGTATTGACCATTCCTTCCTTTCCGCTCCATTTTCTTGATATAATCACATCTCTTATCCTTATGTCATCAAACAAACCAAACGGCATATCAAGTTCTATGGGATAACTTATATCTGCCACATACAGTTCTCCTTTTTTATCCACCTCAGCACTTATGTTTATCTCTTTATCTGCTTTGTCCTGAACATCATGATATACTATGCTCTCATACATTCTTTCCACAAAGGATGCTCCTCCAAGCTGGCTCTCCCATGACATAGCTACAAGATCTTTGCAGCTTTCAAAATGAACTATCTCCTGATAATGCATTATCTTCAGCATATATATCAGCAGCGCCAAAGAAAAAAGAAATACGGGCAAAAGTATGGCTGCTTCTGCAATGATATAGCCTCCGTTTTTAACATTCTGCTCCCTCTTAATACGAAAAAACCTCCTCTATATGCATTAGGTCTTCTTCAACGATTCCCGGCAGCACCTCCGGCAGGAATGCTTTTCTTTCATAATCTGCGGAAACTTCAAATCCGGTGATGTGATTTCTTAAATCAAACCTTATATCATAACGACCTTTCATATTTATCTGTATCAAGTCCATTATCCTTTCCATAAGCTTTTCTTTACCGGAAGCAATAAGTAACAGCTTTAAGTATTCCGTATAATCCAGACCTCTTCCCCCTGCATAATCAACGCTTATCATTTCAGTGCCTGAAAAAACACTTTCGATATCAGTTTTCCAGTCTTGCTTTTCTTTTATAAAAGGCACTTCTCCTCCTGCAAAAAGTCTCTCCATATCCTCTTTTGCTTCGACTCCCGCCCAAGCAGCAGCAAAAACAAACTGCAGAGCAGCCCCGTACGGCCCCGATCCTGTTGATGCCGCCGCCTCAAGCACTATTTGAGTTTTTGCCGGATCCGAGTATATATGAGCCAAATTTAATGCGGTCCTCAACAAAAACAAGTCTTTTTTGACTAAAGAAAGGTTTTTATTATCACTCAAATTTCCTTTCAGTATATATTCCATCTCATTATCAAAAAAAGTATCTTTATATCGTTCCGGCTCTTTTACAGCATTTTTAAAAAACTCATCAGCATAATCGATCAAAAGAAATTTATCTGTGCCTGCGCTGACAGATCCGTAAAACTTTTTCAGGAATCCCGATGAATCTTCTCCAAGCTTCATCAGAGCCTCTTCTTCTCCCAGATCATACTTTTCAATACCTTTGTCATCACCTGTTTCTTCAGCATTTGAAGGCAGGGCTTCGATAACCATCCGGCTTCTCAATATTCTGTCACTATCTTTTTCTTCCGGATCATAGATTTTTTCGCCGATCTCGACCTTGTTATTATCACCGTTTCCCTCCGCTTCCTGCTGCTGATCATATCCGGCTTTTGCTTTATTTACTTCATCTCCTATATCCATATCCCCTTGGATCACATCTATCAGTTTTTCCGCTCCGGTTTCTATAGCTTTCAGCTTCATAAGTTCTCTTATCTGTTCCATAAATACAGATTTTTCGCAAAGATTTCTTCCTGTGCAGTTTATTGAAAGATCTTGGACCATCACATCAAAAAATACTATTTCTTCATCAGAACTGTCATCCACTCTTTTCATCATGGAATTATAATTTTTCACCAGATCCTTTATCTCGTCTTTTCCTCCTTCAAACCCCAAAAGGCCGTAATCCTCGAACAAATATGAGTTATACTCAGCCAATACTGATTTACATGCCATGTAATTCATCCTCTGTGCATAAGCTTTTGCTACAGCCAAACTGCATACATCTCCCGCCGCACCTATGACCGTTATCATTACGGCAAGTATAAGCAACAGTAAAACCGAAACAGCACCTTTATTATTCTTCATTAAAAAGATCTCCTATCACAGCTCCGCGCCTTAAACTCTCTGCTTCATCAAAGCCTTCACTAAAAACCATCTTGTCTTCTTCAGTCTCAGTTAAAACCATTTGATACAGATCCATAACCAAAGTCAGCGAAGCTGCCGCTATGAGTATTATCAAAGGTATGACCATTGCGCTCTCCGGGATCATACTGCCTTTATTATTTGAAAAAAGATTTTTCATTTTAAGAAAAAGACGATGCTTTAAGTCCGCCAAACACATCGTTTACAAATTCCGTGATCTGAGTTTTAAATATAAGACCCAGTGCTATAGCAATGGCTATCAGCAATCCTACCTGAACCAGTTCCATACCCGAATCATCAAGAATTATTTCTTTTATCCTATTCATTTCATCCTCCCTCTACATCTGCATTACCGCAGGTGTCATAACGATAACTATAAGCACCGCCAGTATTATCATCAACGGGAATATAAGCTTCGAATCAGCAGTTTTTCCCAGTTTCTGTACATAGTTCTTCCTTTCATACCTCATCATCATGCTTTCATTTTCAAGCTTATCTGCCAGTTCCATGCCGGAGTTCAAGCTGTCTTTCAGTATCACTGAAAGCCTTGCAAACTCTCTTATCTCCAATCTTTGTGCCAATGAAGTCAATTCTTCAGCAAAGGAAGCATTGCTGTTGTTCATCATATCTGCTGATATGCATAGTTCCTCGTAAAATATCTTTTTTCCGTAAGGTCTTGCATGTTCCTTATAATCTTCAGTTATCCTGTCTACTGCTTCTTTTAATATCAGGCCTGCGGAAAGCAGCATTACCAGTTTGTCCAGAAATCCCGGAAACTCCATCAGTATTTCCTCTTTTCTTTTCTCAGCTTTTTTCTTGCTCCCGCTTATAACTATGGATCTTGCCAGAATAAGGGATATTATTATTAAAATGATTATAAGTGTACCTTTATGTTCTTTAGTCTTTTTCCATACCACACTTATTTCAGGCCCAAAAGTCTGAGGAAGATCTACCGTCACTTCATTTGAATTTTCATTAAGGATCTCATTCAGCTCTGATATCCTGTGTTCTGCCAGCTTCTCATAGTTACTTTCATTTACTTTTAAAACATGTTTAACATTGCATTTGAATTCAGTTTCTTCTCCTCCTATGGACAGCAACGCGGTCAAAAGAACATACCCGTTATCTTCTTTCTCTCCCGGTAAAACCTCTCCGTTTTCACTTATAAGCTCCGGTGCTTCCGTATCCCACATAACAGAGACCCCCGTATCCTCGTGGTATGTTATAAGATCCATATCTTCACTGATATGTTCAAGATTTGTATTTCCCGATACGATGATGTTGGGAAGATCCTTCCTGCATTCCTCCAGTCTTTCCAGTTTTTCCTCCTGAGACAATTCTTCCTGGCTTATATTCAGTTCTACATTTTTCTCAACGGTTTTTCCTTTGTATCCGATTTCCGCCACTGCCGTTATCTGCTTATCTCCCTTGCCGTATGCATCTCTCTCTATGCTTTCTACTATCTCCTCCCCCGGAAGAATACATTCCGCCAAAAAACATACAGTTAAAAGCACTGCCGCCGCTGCTGTCAAAGTATTTATGATCCTCAGCTTCATATCATATTTTTATATCCATGATCTTCATACACAGCGCCACAGCCCACAATGCCGCCCCCAGACAAACGGTCATTATGATCCTGCCTTGAATGGATGTATAAAGCACCTCAGAATAATCCCCCGAAATCACCTGCATAAAACCTAAAACTGCTATAGGGATAGCACACAATATACAGGCTTCGATCTTTTTTGAGATCATTGCTCCTGACAGTTCCTGTCTGATAACGATCTTTTCTCCTATTAACCCGGCAGCTTTATTTACAGCCTTCTCTCTATCTCCTCCGGATCTTATACAAATGCAATATATCTCCATAAAATTTC
>JAFXHN010000102.1 GCA_017536365.1 Bacillota bacterium
AATGTCGACCACGTCATAAAAGCTGTATCTGAATTTATGGAAGAACCCCCGATGTTCTTTCCGGAGGATATGATAACAGAACATCCTGAAAGATTCATCGTCAGCGAGATAATCAGAGAAAAGGTTCTTATGTATCTGCAGGATGAAGTGCCTCACGGTGTGGCTGTAGAGATAGAACGATACAAAGAAGAAAAAGATATAACGCGTATAAATGCCGTGATCTATTATGAAAGAAAATCCCATAAGGGAATGATAATAGGTAAAGGCGGCAGGAAACTCAAGGGGATAGGCAAGAGCGCCAGAGAAGAGATAGAAGCGCTGCTGGGCACCAAGGTATACCTGGAGCTTTGGGTAAAAGTCAAAGAAAACTGGAGAGACAGCGATATTGCCCTCTCAAACTTCGGATATAAGGAGCAGATGTAAAATTGCTTACAGATACTGAAGCCATCGTGCTGAGACAAGTCAAAACTTCATATGGGCGAAAGATGATACTGCTGTTTTCAAAAAAGTACGGCAAGATAAGTGCGGGGACCGGTATCGGAGATAAGGGCAGGAGCAAAAGCTCTTTGGCATTGAAACCGTTCACTCACGGCCGGTACGAAATGTATAAGAATCGTGAAAGCTATAACATCAACAGCGCCGAGGTGATAAAGAGCTACTACAAGATAGGAGAAGATGTAGACAAATACATGAACGGGGCCTATGTTCTCGAATTCACCGAGAAAGCTCTGGCAGAAGAAGTGCCGGCTCCTGCGGTGTTCAGGCTTCTGACCGAGTTTTTTGATATGCTTGAAACGAGAGAAAAGGCCATCGGCACCTTGGTTTTGGCATATCAGGTAAAGCTTTTCAGGTACCTGGGCATAATGCCTGAGCTGGAAAGGTGCACGGTATGCGGAGAGAAGAACAAGGCCGCTGCTTTCAGTGTCAAGGACGGCGGGATCATATGTGAGAATTGTCTAAAAAATATTCAAAATTCAGACATGGATTCATTGATTTATGATGACGGATTTGGTATAGTGAATATATTAAGGTATTTTACGGTAAATCCACTTAAAAGTATAGAAAATCTGGCACTTAAAGAGGACACCGGCAGGTTGCTTCAGAAGCTCGTGAGAGATTATGCAGCCCATTATCTGGATATTTCAGAACTGAAGAGCGAGAAGCTCGTATAAAAATAGGAGGTAGACTATGGAAATCACTTTAGAGAAGATCGAACTGGTTAAGGACAGAACAGGGGTAACTTATGCAGAAGCTAAGGCGGCACTGGAAGAAGCTGAAGGCAGTGTGGTAGATGCTATCATCGCGATCGAAGAAACTGTTAATGCAGGACAGAAGGGCAGAGGCTTCGGTCAGAAAGGCGAAGCTCTTTTCGCAAGCATCAAGGAACTGGTGAAGAAGGGTAACGTAGCTAAGATCCAGGTGAAGAAGGATGGCGAGCTGATACTGAACGTTCCTGTGAATGCAGGTCTTGTAGGTGTGGTTATCGCGCCTATCGCTTCAGTAGTAGGTGTGGTTGCGGCATTTGGATTCAAATGTGTGATCGAAGTCGTTAAGACTGACGGAACTATCATCGATGTGAGCGATGCCGTTACAGATGCTATGGGAACTGTTGCAGAAAAGAGCAGCGATTTTATGAGCGAAGTTAAAGTAAAGGGTGCTGATTTTTACGAAAAGAGCAAGGAAAAGGCTGAAGAACTTTACGAAAAGGGTAAGGAAAAAGCTGAAGAAGTAGTAGATAAGGCTGCTGACAAGATCAAGATCGATGAAGAAGAATTTGATTTTTCAGAGTGCTTCGAAGAAGATGAAGAAGATATAGAAATCGAAATCAAAGTAGAAGACGAAAAATAAAATAAATATATTTTTAAATGGAGAAACAAGATAACATGAGCAGAAAAGTAACAATGGAAAAACTGGTTGCACTTTGCAAGAACAGAGGATTCATCTTCCCGGGTTCAGAAATCTACGGAGGACTGGCCAACACATGGGA
>JAFXHN010000103.1 GCA_017536365.1 Bacillota bacterium
AGAGTCTGTAACAAACAGTGAACATATACTCAAGGCAAGGAGAATCGTACAGGATCTCCTACGGAGCGGTTATTAGAAGAGACATCAATAGAATTTAATTACAGCAATAAACAAAACAAGAAGCCGATCAATTAAGATTAGGCTTCTTGTTTTGTGGTATTGGTTTTATGTAGGGTAATAACACTTTCTTATTCCTGCTGAACCAGCCGAATTATGTTTTTATTTTAACAATATCACTGCGGTACGTCAAAATTGAGTAAGTTTCGTAATAATAAACAAAAAATCAAAAAAGTTGATTAAAAGTAGAAATATCCCTCCAAAAATAGTATAATTAGAAAAAATTATTAAAAGAAATACAAGAAATAAGGGATTTGTATATTTTAAAGAAACTTTTTGAGGAGAGGTCATGTCTGATATTAACAAATACGTGGGGCAGCAGATAAGAAATTACAGAAAACTGCGGAAAAAGACTTTGGAGCAGCTGGCGGAGGAGATCTGCAAGAGCAAATCTACAGTCTCAAAGTATGAAAAAGGAGAGATAACTGTAGATGTGGAAACCCTGTATGATCTTGCGGATGCTCTGCAGGTCCATGTGGAAGAATTGCTGTATTGCAGACCAAATCGAGTGCAGATCACCGGAAAGAGTGCTAATCCGGCGTTCTTCAGCGGCCTGTCTCAGTTTTATTCATATATTTATGACGGTCGGAGCAATCAGATCATTAAATGTGTATTTGATGTTCTCTCACTTACGGAAGAATATAAGTACAAGATAATGATGTACATGAATTTCAAGGATTTTGACAACTACATGAAATGCGAGACAACCTACTGGGGTTACATCGAGCACTATGATGCTATGACATTGATCTCTCTGGTTAACAGAGATACGCCAATGGAACAGGCCAGCGTGCAGATCCTTGCTTCATATTTGGATTCTGACACTAAGTGGGGGCTGTTCAATGCAGTATCTTCCAGACCGATGATGCCTATTGCTATGAAGATGCTTTTTTCAAAAGTGCCTCTTAAGGAGGATGCTGCACTTATAGGTCAGCTGAAGGTATCAAAAGACGACATTAGACTGCTTAAACTGTATAATATGCTTACGGTGACTTAAAACAAAGATGAAAGGAATAAAGATATGCTTGATATTTTGTTGAAAAGAAGAAGTATAAGAAAATACACGGGAGAAGCTGTCCCGAGGGAAAAGCTTGAGTTGATACTTAATGCGGGGCTTTTATCTCCTACCAGCAGAAACAGAAAACCCTGTGAATTCATAGTTGTTGAGAACAGGGATACTTTGAAGAAACTTGCAAAGGTAAGGGATCATGGATCGGTGATGCTGGAGCAGGCAGGAGCTGCGATAGTTGTTATAGCGGATTCAGAATTGAGCAGTGTATGGCCCGAGGATTGTTCCATTGCAATGTCAAACATGCACAACATGGCAGATTCTTTAGGTATAGGAAGCTGCTGGATCCAGGGAAGAGAACGATATGCTGAAAATGGACAGAGCAGTGCTGAATTTGTTAGAGATCTGTTTGGAGTGCCTCAGAGGTATGAGCTTCAGGCGATCCTTTCTTTAGGAATACCCGCAGAGCATCCGGAACCACATAAGCTTGAAGAACTTGATCAAAGCAAGGTGCATTGGGAAAAATTTTAAATAAATAAAAAGATGAAAACGGCGGACCGAAAATATCGGATCCGCCTTTAACTGTTTTTGCATTGAGTTAAGCGTTTTTCAAGAAAGCTTCGTAGCCTTTCTTAACTTCATATATATCTGCTTTGCTGGTAACTTCCCAAGGAGCATGCATGTTCAGCACCGCAACTCCGCAGTCTATAACATCCATTCCGTAGAGAGCTAATATGTAGGCTATAGTTCCGCCGCCTCCGAGGTCAACTTTTCCAAGCTCAGCGGTTTGGAATTTAACCTTGTTTTCATCCATTATGTTTCTCAGCTGAGCAAGATATTCCGCATTGGCATCGTTGGAACCGCTTTTCCCTCTGGAACCGGTGAATTTATTGAACACCATGCCTTTTGAAAGGTATGCAACATTGTTTTTGTCGTATGAAGATGAGTAAATAGGATCATATGCAGAGCTTACGTCTGAAGATAGCATCTTTGAATTCTGAAGAGTCATTCTTAAATCGAATTCACTGTAGGAATCCATACAGTTCATAATTCTTGCAACTGAATTTTCAAAGAAACGGCTCCTCATACCGGTTGCACCAACAGAACCGATCTCTTCTTTATCCACCAGGATACATACTGCTGTTTTTTCCACAGAATCTGTATTAAGCATGGCTTCCAAAGAAGTGTATGCACATACTCTGTCATCCTGCCCGTAAGCCATGATCATGCTTTTGTCCAGTCCGCATTCCTTTGCTTTTCCTGCAGGAACGATTTCAAGTTCGGCAGAAATGAAATCTTCCTCCTGAAGTCCGTAGTATTCTTCTAAAAGTTTTAATGTGTTTGCTTTTACAGCATCTTTTTCTGTACCTGTGAGAGGGATATTTCCTACAGTAAGGTTAAGATCCTCCCCTTCCACAACAACAGAGCCTTTTTTCTCCAGCTGTTTCTGAGAAAGGTGTACGAGAAGATCTGATATAAAGAATACCGGATCATCTTCTTTTTCCCCGATGCAGATCTCAAATACAGTGCCGTCTTTTTTTACAGCAACACCGTGGATCGACAGAGGGATGGCTACCCACTGGTATTTTTTTATTCCGCCGTAATAATGTGTGTCAAGATAAGCAAAACCGCCTTCTTCGTAAAGAGGGTTTTGTTTAACATCAAGTCTTGGAGAATCGATGTGAGCGCCAAGTATATTCATACCTTCCTTTAAAGGTTTTTCGCCGATGTTGAAAAGGGTAACGGCTTTTTTCATCATCACGGTATAGACTTTATCTCCCGGAACAAGTTTTTTGCCTGAGTTTTCTATTTCTTCAATGCTGTTGTAGCCTCTGGCTTCGGCTTGTTTTATTATTTCCTTAACACATTCTCTTTCTGTTTTTCCTGCATCGAGGAAATCGCGATAGCGTTTGTTCAGAGCTTCAAGCTCCTGAAGTTCTTCTTGTGTATATGTTTTCCATGCACTTTCTTTTTTCATTGGTTCAACACTCCTTTTTATTCTACAGATAAATGATATCTGCTGATCCGAAAGATGTCAATAAACAGTGATATCTACTATAGGAGAGGATATTATGGTATAATAAAGAATAATATGAAGTTTTTTGACAGGGGTGCTGTATTGAAAGATCTTTTCATTAGAGGGATAGAAGTGGATTGGTCTTCTGTTTCGGAAGACAGTTATGTTTACGATATAAAATGTCTTAGAAATTTGAAAAAGCTGGAGTTCGAAAATCCTGTTACTTTTTTCGTGGGGGAAAATGGGACAGGAAAGTCTACTCTTTTAGAAGGGATCGCAGTGGCCTACGGTTTTAACGCAGAAGGGGGAACAAAGAATTACAGGTTCTCAACTTTTGATTCTCATTCTGACCTATACAGATCTTTGAAAATAATAAAGGGCCCGGTTAGAGCGTACAGTAATTATTATTTAAGAGCAGAGAGTTTTTATAATGTTGCCAGCAAAGCTGAAGAATATCGCGGCAATGATCCGGCGGAGGTATATTATGCCGAAACGGGCGGACGTTCATTTCATGAACAATCCCACGGGGAAAGTTTTCTGTCCCTGGTACAGGGAAAATTTCTTCCTAAAGGAGTCTATATACTTGATGAACCGGAAGCAGCCTTGTCTCCACAGAGACAGCTGACGCTGCTTATCGAAATAGAAGCTTTGGCTTCAAGGGGAGCTCAGTTTATTATAGCAAGTCATTCGCCTATACTGCTGGGGCTGCCGGGAGCAGATATCCTCTCCTTTGACGGCGGATCTATACACAAATGCAGTTATACGGATACTGACAGTTATAGAATAACAGAGCTGTTTATAAACGACAGAGAGAATCTTTTAAGGAAACTGCTGGAAGATAAATAGAGGTAATGAAATGAGAGAAAACCCATGGAAGAGTGTATCTCTTGACAGTTATGAAAAGCATATGAGCCTTGATTCTGTGCTTCAGCTTCAGACTATGAACCGGATGATGAAGGAACAGTTTTACAGAGATCCGGCGGAGAAAATAATGATATTTGGGATAGCCGGAGGAAACGGCCTTGAGCATATAGACCCGGAAAAGATAAAGAAAGTTTACGGTGTGGATATAAATGAAAATTATCTTAACGCCTGCCGGGAAAGATACAGAGAGTTAAGAGATACCTTTGAAGGTGTCCTTGCGGACATAACACAGGAAGAGTATGAATTGCCGAAAGCGGATAAAGCAGTGGCAAACCTGTTTATAGAATACGTTGGATATGATAGTTTTATAAAGGCTGTAAAAAAGACCGGAGCGAGATATGTGTCATGCATTATACAGGTAAATACCGATGACAGCTTCGTGTCAGAGTCTCCGTATTTGCATGAGTTTGACGACCTGGCTTTGGTCCACCATCAGATAGACGAGAAGGGTTTGGAGGAAGCCTTGGCAGCGGAAAGATTCATTTTAAAAGAAAAGAAGGAAGAAGAGCTTCCTAACGGAAAGAAGCTTGTTCAGATGGATTTTGAAAGAGAGGGAGTAAGTATGTTCAGAGAAATGAGAAGACAAAAACAGCAGCTTTCTGAAAAGGAAACAGACGCTGTTTTAGAAAGAGGAACATCCGGAGTTTTGGCAGTCAGCGGCGATGGCGGATATCCTTATGCGGTGCCTTTGAGCTATGTATATCGCGATGGAAAGATATATTTCCACTGCGCAAAGACAGGGCATAAAATCGATGCAATAAAAGAAAATGATAAAGTATCGTTTTGTGTTATAGATCAGGATGAAATCGTTTCAGAGAAATACACTACATATTTCAGAAGCGTGATCGCTTTTGGAAGAGCCAGGATAATGGAGGATCCAAAGGAGATTTGGGATGCGATAGATGCTCTTGCTCAAAAGTATGCACCTCACGACAGTGCGGAAAGTAGACAGAAGGCTATTGAAAAGGATGTGGCGCCTATGCTCATGGTTGAGATAACTATAGAGCATATGACAGGAAAAGAGGCTATCGAACTTGTCAGAAGAAGATAAAGTGTGATATAATAACTATCTTGGAGAGAAAGGTATCTTTTGACCTTTGATAACTGATAAGAACCTTATCTCGTCAAGTTTAAACAGAGAGAGTAAGCCGGGTATTCCGGCAAAAGTAATATACGGAGGAAGAAATGTTAGAGTTAAAGAACATCTCATATGTAGTCGAGGATGAAAACGGACAGGAAAAGGTTATTCTCGACGATATAAGCCTTACGATAGACGAGCATTTTGTGGCTATCACCGGACCTAACGGCGGAGGGAAATCCACACTTGCTAAGATCATAGCAGGTATCATAACACCAACCAGCGGACAGATCCTGCTGGACGGTGAAGATATCACCGGTTTGAATATAACAGAAAGAGCCAACAAAGGCATAAGCTTTGCGTTCCAGCAGCCTGTACACTTTAAAGGACTCACGGTAAAAGATATGGTGTCTATAGCATCAGGAAAAACAATGACAACACATCAGGTATGCGATATTTTATCTGAAGTTGGCCTTTGCGCAAGAGATTATGTTGAAAGAGAAGTAAACAACAGCTTATCCGGCGGGGAACTTAAGCGTATCGAGATCGCTATGATCCTTGCAAGAGGAACAAAGCTTTCACTCTTTGATGAACCGGAAGCGGGTATCGACCTTTGGAGCTTCAACAGCCTTATCAAAGTATTTGAAAAGATGCGTGATGATATAAATGGTGCTATCCTGATCATATCCCATCAGGAACGTATCTTAAATATTGCAGATAAAATAATAGTTCTTGCAAACGGAAAGATAAGCAACATCGGAACAAAAGAAGAAGTTTTCCCTAAGCTCCTTCTTGAAGCTGTAAACTGCAAAAGACTTGAAGAAAAAATTTAGTTTGGAACGGGAGAGTATACAGAATGGATATTATTCAGAAAAACTTGCTTGAACAGGTGGCTGACCTGCATGAAGTGCCAAAGGGCGCATACAATATCCGTGCCAACGGAGAACTTAGCAGCAGAAACACCACCGCGAACATAGATATAGTGACAAAAGAAGATAAGCCGGGCATCGATATCATTATCAAACCGGGCACAAAAAATGAGAGCGTTCATATCCCTGTTATAATCAGCGAAAGCGGTGTAAAGGATATGGTATACAACGACTTTTATATCGGTGAAGGCGCAGACGTTGTGATCATCGCAGGCTGCGGTATTCACAACATGGGAATGGAAACATCCAAACATGACGGTATCCATACTTTCTATGTAGGAAAGAACGCAAAGATAAAATACGTTGAAAAGCACTACGGTGCCGGAGACGGTAACGGTGAAAATGTTATGAACCCTGAAACTGTTATTATAATGGAAGAAGGTTCATATATGGAAATGGAAACAACACAGATAAAGGGCATCGACTCAACTATCCGTGTTACAACAGCAAAACTGGAAGCAGGAGCAACTCTTGAGATCCGTGAAAATATCATGACACACGGAAAACAGTATGCAAAAACCGACTTCTCTGTTGACCTTAACGGTGCAGACAGCAGTGCGAACGTTGTATCCCGTTCAGTAGCTAGAGACAGATCAAAACAGGAATTCTTCTCTGTTATCAACGGAAACAGCGAATGCAGAGGCCACAGCGAATGCGATGCTATCATCATGGATGAAGCCAGTGTTTCAGCCAGCCCTCAGCTTACAGCAAACAACATAGATGCAAGCCTTATCCATGAAGCGGCTATCGGAAAGATCGCAGGAGAACAGCTCATCAAGCTTATGACACTGGGTCTTACAGAACAGGAAGCTGAAGAACAGATAATCAACGGATTTATGAAATAAGTATGAAAAAAATAATGATGATAAATACCGGCGGCACTTTTTCCGCAGTTGAAGGAGAACTTGGACTTGCACCGGGGCTGACAGGCGAGGATATAGCTGCCATACTGGGCTTTGGAGAAGATGTGATGCTGATGCCTGAAGATTATTGTTCTTTAGACAGCGCTAATATAATACCGGATGATTGGGCAGAGATCGCAAGAAGAGTAGAAAAGGCCGTAGGCAAATACGATGGAGTTATAATAATCCATGGTACAGATGTAATGGCATATACGGCATCAATGCTGTCCTTTATGATACAGAATGTGCCTATTCCGGTTGTACTTACAGGAAGTCAGCTGCCGCTGAACGATCCGCTTACAGATGCGGCGGACAACTGCAGATGTGCAGTTAGAATGGCTTGTACCGGAGTCGGCGGTGTGTATGTGGTTTTCAACAGAAAAGTGATCCTGGGATGCAGATCTTCCAAGGTCAGAACAGTAAGCTTTGATGCTTTTGAAAGCATAAACTATCCTCTTGTAGGGGAATTCAATGCATTCGGAATGCAGCTTCAGAGGGAACTGCTTCCTCCTCAAAACAGAGGATTATGTTTAAGGACAGGTTATTCCGATAAGATAGCTGTACTGAAGGTTTTCCCGGGGATGAAACCGGATATTTTCTCATATCTTCAGGAAAAGGGCTATGAAGGTATTTTCATCGAAGGGTTCGGTCTGGGCGGAGTTCCTTTTATGAGGAATAATCTTCTTAAAGAGATCGAAAAAGCATCTGCAGCAGGGATCCCTATCCTAGTGGGAAGTCAGTGCAGATATGAAGGAAGCAATCTCAATATCTACGAAACAGGATTCAGAGTACAGGCATGCGGAGGGATACCTGTGTACGATATGACGCAAGAGGCTACAGTGACTAAGCTCATGTGGTGCCTTGGTCAGACTAAGGATCGATCAGAGATACAGAGAATGCTTTTGACCAATATGGTAAATGAAATAAGACCGGAGCCTGATAAGCCGGCCTTGGCGGCAGAATAAAATATGCAGAAACGATCAGAGACACTTTGTGAAGAGTGTCTCTGTTTTTTTATGGTATTATTATTTGATTTTTTGAATTGTACATTGTCTTCATGCCAAAATGCAGAGAAGCAAATGTAGCCAGACACACTGCAGTACATATGGATATCATCATTGCTATCTGATACAGGATAGCTGTTGAAGGAAGAGTTCCGGAAAGGATCTGACCGGTCATCATTCCCGGAAGAGAAACTATACCCATACCGAGCATCGAATTGATGGTAGGAAGCAAGGCTGTTTCGAGAGCCTGTTTCATGAAAGGCAGCAGTATATTTTCCGGGGCGGCACCTGCGTTAATAAGCGCATTTATACGAAGCCGCTGTTCTTTGATGTTTTCCCTAAATGTCTTTACTCCCAATGCAACTCCTGTCATTGTATTGCCCATGACCATACCGGCTATAGGGATAACATACTGAGGCTCAAAGAAGCTTACGCCCACTATGCCGCAAACAAAGAATAATACTATAAGTGCACCGGAGCCGGAAACAGACAATGCGATGACTATTTTAAAGTTTTTGTTTATTTCATTATTTCCCGCCAAAGCTCTGTGGATGGCGAATCCTGTCATGCAGATCAGATAGGTCAGAGTAAGAGCCGGATGAGGATTTTTAAATATATATGTGAGTATAAAACCTGCCAGCATAAGCTGAACTGTCATTCGCATGCTTGCTACGATCAGAAGTTTGGTTTTATCGATCCTGCATCGTTTCATTATGAATGCCACTACGATCAAAAGAAGGTATACCAGCAGGAATTCTTTGATCTGAAGTTCGATTATCCCGTTCATATGCCTGTGCTCCTTTCAAGTTCGATGACATCATCGGCAAATTCAGTGACAAGGCTGCGGTCATGGCTGATGATAACAAGTGTGATCTCTTTTTCTGTGCAGTATCCTTTTATATTATTTATAACTCTAAAAGCAGTCTGTTCATCCAAAGCAGCGGTAGGTTCGTCCAAAAGGAAAATCTCCGCAGGGAAAGATAAAAAAACAGCCAGATACACTCTCTGCTTCTCTCCTCCGGAAAGATTTCTGCAGTCTGTGTCGAGAGGCAGATCAAAACAGCATAATGAGAGGTATTTTCTCATGGTATTTTCGTCAGGGACAGGAGCATCCCTGTAGGAGAAATAAGTTTCAAAGTTTTCTTTAACGGTGCCGTTAAACAGGTAGGGCTCCTGAGATATAAGAGAGACGTTTCTTCGAAGTCGAAGAGTATCGCATTTTGCTATATCCTTGCCCATATACAGAAGAGTTCCTTGTGAGGGAGAGAGTGAAGCGTTCATAAGTTTTAAAAGAGTGCTCTTCCCGCTGCCGCTTTCTCCGCATATGAATGTAGTTTTGTTTTTTTCGATAAGAAAATCCGGATATGATATAAAATCCATGAATTTCAGTGCTGATGCGGAAAAAATATGTTCCATAGGGTTTCTCCTTGAAATAATTGATTTATTTTTACAATGATATGTATTATAATATTAATTTGGGAAAAGATGTTTTGAACATTGTGATATTCAGATATATTCTGATTATACCACAAAATAATATAAGGGACGTATATAAGAGGTGTTTATGAGTAAATTAAATGGCCAGGGACTTGCCCGTGCGCAAATAATAACTGCAATGGTGTTCTTCGGAACCATAGGAGTTTTTGTAAAAAACATAGATCTGGCTTCGTCAGAAATAGCCTTATACAGAGCGGTCATCGCTGCAGCGGTACTGCTTGTGGTACTTTTGGTCACCGGCAGGCTCAAAAAACTCGGACTGATGAAAAAGCAGCTTCCTATACTGTTTTTCTCGGGGGTGGCAATGGGCTTCAACTGGATACTATTATTCGAAGCATATAATTACACCAGCGTTGCTCTCTCTACTCTGTGTTATTATTTCGCACCTACACTTGTAATAATAGCAAGTGCGGTGCTGTTAAAAGAAAAGCTTACCGCAAAACAGCTGGTGTGCTTTATAGCATCATCTGCAGGTCTTGTAATGATAATAGGAGTGTCCGGCGGCGGAAGCTCCGATTTGATAGGCATACTCTATGGTCTTGGAGCGGCTTGTCTTTATGCCATGGTAGTTATGTGCAACAAGATCGCAGGAAAGACTGATGATATTTCAAGAACATGGATACAGTTCATATCGGCAATAATCGTTCTTGTTCCGTATGTAGCGGCAACAAACGGATTCCATATATCAACTTTAGACAGCAAAGGTATGTTCTACATGCTCTTTGTAGGGGTGGTGCATACAGGAATAATGTATTGCTTCTATTTCGCTTCCCTAGCGAGACTTAGAGGCCAGCAGGCTGCTATCTTGAGTTACATAGACCCGCTGGTAGCGGTAATACTTTCGGTATTATGGCTGGGAGAAAGCATCTCACCGGTACAGCTTCTGGGTGGTGCATTGATCCTGATATTTGCTCTTGCGAATGAAGTGAAGCTGAAGAAGGATAAGAAGATAGTGGAAAGATTATCAGAATAAGGAGAAATAAGATGCCTGAACAATTGGTAATGGGTAATGAGGCCATAGCATTTGGAGCGATAAAGGCCGGAGTAAAAATGGTTGCAGGTTATCCTGGAACTCCGTCAACGGAAGTTTTGGAAACGATAGCAAAAAATAATAATGGAAATATTCATGTCGAATGGTCTATAAATGAAAAAGCTGCTCTTGAAGTGGGAGCCGGAGCTGCATATGCAGGAGCTAGGACTCTTGTTACTATGAAACAGGTGGGACTGAATGTGGCATCAGACCCTCTTATGAGTTTAAATTATGTGGGAGTTAAAGGCGGAATGGTGATCCTTGTTGCCGATGATCCGGGCCCTATCTCATCTCAAACAGAACAGGACACAAGACATTATGCGAAATTCGCGAAGATGATGGTATTCGATCCATCTTCACCGAAGGAAGCTTATGAAATGATCCAGGATGCTTTCGAGTATTCTGAGAAATATGGTGAGCCTGTATTCATGAGACCTACCACAAGGATATGCCATGGATATCAGACTATAGAATTGTCAAATGAAATAGAAGAAAGAACCGTGGAAGGCTTTGTTAAAGACTCTGACAGATGGGTCATCTTCCCTAAGCTTTCATACAATAATCATATAAAACTGGAAAAGAAACTGGTAGAAATATCAGAAGATCTCAATACATACAGATTCAATACAGTGACCGGCAGGGGCACGAAGGGGATCATAACAAGCGGTGTAAGCTATGAGTATGTGAAAGAAGTAGTGGGAGACAGAGAGGATATAAAAGTCTTTAAAGTTGCCACAGCAAATCCTTTCCCTGAAAAGCTTGCTCTTGAATTCCTTGAAGGTCTAGATGCTGTTCTGGCGGTAGAAGAACTGGATCCTGTACTTGAAAGAGAGATAACCTACGTATGCGGCAAATATAATGTAAATGCAAAAGTATATGGGAAACTTACAGGACATGTTGTGAATGCAGGAGAGCTTTCCGCAGATAAAGCGGCAGAAAGCATAGCCTTGTTCTTGGGAGAAGAAAATAAATTCGCTGCAGATGAGACCTCAGCAGTGGGGGCTCCTGAGCTTCCGGCAAGACCGCCGGTGCTGTGCCCGGGCTGTCCGCACAGAGCTTCATTTTATGCTGTAAAGCTGGCAATGAAAGGAAAGAAGACAAGATACTGCGGAGATATCGGATGCTACACATTAGGAAATGCTATGCCTCTTGATATGGTAGATACCTGCCTGTGTATGGGCGCGGGGCTTACTATGGCTCAAGGCTTTGCGCACGCAGAACCTGATGTATACAGCTTTGGATTTATAGGAGACTCTACATTCTTTGCATCGGGAATGACCGGAGTGGTGAATGCGGTATATAATCAGGCGAATATAACTATCGTGCTGCTGGACAATTCAACAACGGCTATGACAGGCCATCAGCCTCATCCGGGTACCGGCAGGACAATGATGGGAGATGTGGTAAACTGCGTAGACCCTGAAATGATCCTTAAAGGAATGGGAGTAAAGACCGTTGTTACAGCAGATCCTCTTGATTTGGAAAATGCTGTGGAAGTGGTAAAGAAGACCGCTGAGAAAAAAGGCGTTAAAGCTATAATTTTCAAGTCCCCATGTATTGCAGTATCTAAACCTGCTCAAAGGGAAGTTATCGATGAGGATAAATGTATAAACTGCAAAAAATGTATAAAAGAGCTAGGCTGTCCTGCTATAGTGCTTAAAGACGGCAAAGCGTTTATAGAAAAGTCAATGTGCTTCGGATGTTCAGTTTGCGAGACTGTTTGTCCTGTTCAGGCAATATCTAAAGCGGGAGGTGACAAGTAATGAATATGAATTACCTGCTTTGCGGTGTTGGAGGACAGGGAACTGTTTTGGCAGCGAAGGTCTTGGCGGCTGCAGCTATAGCAAAAGGAGAAGAGGTCAAGACCACTGAAACCATAGGCATGGCTCAGAGAGGCGGATCTGTAACATCGTATGTAAGGACCGGTCATGGGATACATTCTCCGATCATCCCTCTTGGGGCGGCGGATGTTATCATTGGATTCGAACCGGGTGAAGTGGTAAGAAATATCAAATATCTTAAAAAAGGCGGGACCGTAGTGGTCAGCACCAAGTCGGTGATGCCGGTAACTGCAGCTCTCACAAATTCCACATATAACGGAGATGAAATGGTGGAATACATAAAAAAAGCGGCAGAAAACGTTGTAATAATAGATGGAGAAAAACTCTGTAATGAATGCGGTTCAGACAAGGTTCTGAATGTTATACTTCTGGGTGCGGCAATTAAGAGCGGAGCAGTAGGAATAACTTTGGAAGAGACAAAAGATGCACTTCTGAAAAGACTTCCCGCTAAACTTCATGATCTGAATATTAAAGCTCTTGAGCTTGGAATGCGAGGTTAAGGATATGAATGATACACAATTTCAGCAGATAAAAGAACAGCTTATAAAACTCACAAGCAAGGATTGTTTCTATAAGAAAAAGTTTGAGGGTATAGACGTTGCAGGGATCCAGAATGAAGAAGATTTCAGAAAACTTCCTTTCACTTGGAAAGGGGATCTGAGAGAAGCATATCCTCTCGGACTTATGGCTGTGCCTGAAGAAGAGATCGTAAGGATCCATTCTTCCTCCGGAACAACAGGAACTCCTGTTATCATCCCTTATACACAGAAGGACGTTGATGACTGGGCTATCCAGTTCGGCAGATGTTATACAATGGCGGGAGTAACAAACCTAGACAGGATCCATATCACACCGGGCTACGGATTATGGACTGCGGGAATCGGTTTCCAGAACGGTGCCGAAAAGATCGGTGCCATGACTATCCCTATGGGACCGGGAAATACTGATAAGCAGATCAGAATGATGCAGGATATGAAGTCAACTGTATTATGCGCTACATCTTCATATGCCCTTCTTCTCGCAGAAGAGATCGAAAAACGAGGAGTTAAAGACACTATCCATCTTAAAAAAGGTATCATCGGTTCAGAACGCTGGGGTGAAAAGATGAGAAGAAGGATAGCTAACGAACTGGGCGTTGAACTTTACGATGTATATGGTCTTACAGAAGTATACGGACCGGGGATCGCTATCAGCTGTGAACATGAATGCGGCATGCATTACTGGGATGACTATGTATATATTGAGATAGTAGATCCTAAGACAGGAGAACCTGTACCTGACGGTGAGATCGGCGAGATCGTTATAACTACACTTCAGAAGCAGGGAGCACCTTTGATCAGATACCGTACTCACGATCTTTCAAGAAAAATCGTGGGAGAATGTAAATGCGGTTCAAAATATCCGAGGATCGACACCATCTTAGGAAGAACAGATGATATGGTAAAGGTAAAAGGCGTTAATATTTTCCCGAGTCAGGTAGATGAACTCTTAAAGATCGTTGACGGAGCATCCAGTGAATTCCAGATAATGATCGACCATATAAACGGCAAAGACCTGCTCACTTTATTTGTTGAAGTTGAAGAAGGAGCAAATAAATACGCTGTGGAAAATCAGCTTATGGCTGAGTTCAAATCAAGGATAGGAATGACTCCTATCGTTAAGCCTGTAGAACTGGGCGAGCTTCCAAGAAGTGAGAAAAAATCCACTAGAGTATTTGACAACAGATATTAAACAATACATAAAGGGCACTTTTCACACAGAAGAGTGCCTTTTGCTTAAGGGGATGGATAATTATGAAGTATTCAAATATCAAGAAGGGGCTATTCATTTCGAGGCCGAATCGCTTTATAGCTCATGTGAAGACGGACGGAGAGGAAGAAGTGGTACATGTAAAGAATACCGGCAGATGCAGAGAGATATTTATCCCCGGAACGGAAGTTATACTTGAAGGATCGGATAATCCAAACAGAAAGACCGGGTTTGATCTTGTGGGAGCATGGAAACAGGGGATAGGATGGATAAATGTAGACAGCCAGGCGCCTAACAAGGTGGTAAAGGAATGGCTGGCGGAAAGTAATGAGGCAAGAGCTGTATTTCCCGGTATATCCTATGTGAAGCCGGAATATAAATTTGGAAGATCCAGAGTGGATTTCTATATAGAGTGCGGAGAGAAGAAGGTGCTGATGGAGATAAAGGGGGTCACTCTTGAAAGAGAAAAGATCGGGTATTTTCCCGATGCGCCAACAGAAAGAGGTGTAAAGCATCTTGATGAACTGACTGAAGCAGTTAAACAGGGATATGAATGCTGGATAGGATTTGTTATCCAAATGGAAGGCGTTGATGTTGTATACCCAAATGAAGCTGCTCATCCTGAATTCAAACTTGCTATGGACAGAGCGGTTGAAGCGGGAGTGGGAGTGCTTTATTTAGGATGCTCGGTAACGCCGGAAGAATTGAAGATAGACAGAGTAAGGGTCTATAAAAAATAGAGCGGATTGATATTAAGGGACATTTGTTGTATAATTATTCAATAAATATCCCTTTTTAACGTTTAAAGGAGAAAGCCTATGAAATTCTTTATCTATACATTCAGGGAGTTTGATGAAAAAGCCTGTTTTGATGAACTAAGCGAAAAGTATGGGTTTGAATACGATCATTCACCGGAATATCCCAGTTTGGAAAATGTTCATTATGCAAAGGGGTATGATGCTGTAAGCTTTACTCCCTGCGAGTGCAATGCGGAGCTGGTGGAAGCTTTTCATAAACAGGGCGTAAAATACATATGTGCAAGATCTATCGGGTTTGAACATATAGATTCAGAAAAAGCCAAGGAACTGGGAATGAGAGTGTCCTGTGTAAAGTACGGACCGGAAACCGTAGCGGATTACGCAATAATGCTGATGCTTATGGGCTGCAGAAAGATCACTCATATCATAGAAAGATCTAAACTTCAGGATTATACATTAAAAGGAAAGCTAGGAAAGAATCTCAGCAACTGTACTGTAGGTATTTTAGGAACAGGTCAGATCGGAGGAACTGTAGTAAAGCATCTTCAGTCCTTTGGATGCAGGATACTGGCAAATTCTCTTTTTGAAGAAGAAAGCCTTAAGGGGATGTGCGAATATGTTTCTATGGAAAAACTATTAGCTGAGAGTGATGTTATTTCTATGCATATGCCGGCGTCAAAGCACAATTATCATCTTTTGAACAAGGAAACCTTTAGCATAATGAAGGACGGTGTGATACTTATCAATACTGCAAGAGGAAGCCTTATCGATACAGATGCTCTTATAGACAGTATCGAATCAGGAAAGATCGGATTTGCAGCACTGGATGTGCTTGAAGTTGAAGATGGATTGTATTATGCAAACAGGGTAGGTGACTGCATAGAAAACAGAAATATGGCGATATTGCGATCCTTCCCTAATGTGCTGCTCACTCCTCATACTGCGTTCTATACGGATGAAGCGGTATACAGCATGGCGGAGAACACTGTACTGCCGGTGCTGGATATGGAAGCGGGAAGGGAAAATCCCCTTGTTATAGTATAAAAAAATGAGAAAAATCAACAATTTTTGTTGACAAACAAAAAACCTCGATATAGAATAAATCGGTAAGTAAATATTGACTATAAAGACTTTGACGGAGAGAGTAAGTCACCTATGAAAGACATAGAGAGTCGGGGACGGTGGAAGCCTGACACGAGTAGTATTTGACCGAAAATCACTCCTGAGTTGCAAACCGAAATCATTTACGCAGAGTAGGCTTTGACGGGTTCTCCCGTGATAGAGAAGACATATGATGGTATGTCCGGTATAGTATAGAGTGGTATAGCGAAGATTTATGACTTCGTCTCTTTACGGGACGGAGTCTTTTTATATGTTTAAGGAGGAATAAAGGAATGTGTAACAATATGGTGGAATTCAGATGGCACGGAAGAGGCGGCCAGGGTGCTAAAACAGCCTGTCTCTTTTTGGCAGAGGCGGCTTTTAATTCGGGAAAGGATGTTCAGGGATTTCCTGAATACGGCCCGGAAAGAATGGGGGCTCCTATTACAGCGTATAACAGGATATCTGATTCTCATTGCAAGGTACATTCTAATATATATAATCCGGACTACGTAGTAGTCGTAGACGAAACACTGCTTAAGACAGTAAACGTTACTAAGGGGCTCAGCAAAGAAGGCGCTCTTATAATCAACACAAACAGGACTGCAAAGGAAATAAGAGAGGAACTGAACGGTGCTTACGAAGGCAAGATCTGTACAGTGGATGCGGAAAAGATCTCTGTTGAGACACTGGGCAAATACTTCCCTAATACACCGATGCTGGCGGCAGCGGTGAAAGTAAGCAAGGTGATCGAAACAGAACAGTTCATCAAGGATATGGAAGAATCATTCAGGCAGAAATTCCCTACTAAACCTCATCTGGTAGAGGGAAATATGCAGGCACTTAAGAGAACACTGAAGGAGTTTAAAGCGGACTAATGAGAAAGAAAAGAGCTCAGGATATAAATGAAAGATCAACTTGGCAGGAACTGACTATAGGCGCAGAAATATACGAGCCTGCCACATCTAAACTTGTAAATACCGGTGAATGGAGGGTCAACAGACCTGTATTCGATAAAGAAAAATGCAAAAATTGTATGATGTGCTTCCTGTACTGCCCGGACAGCTCCGTGGTAGTAAAAGAAGAATGTGTACAGGGCTTTGATTACATGCACTGTAAAGGCTGCGGAATATGTGCAAAAGTATGTCCTTTTGGTGCGATAGATATGGTAAAGGAGGGTTAAAGCATGGCGATCAGAGACAGAAAATCAGGCAACGCGGCGGTAGCATACGCCATGAAACAGATAAATCCTGACGTGGTGGGAGCATTCCCTATCACCCCTTCAACAGAAATTCCGGAGTACTTTTCAAAGTACGTAGCAGACGGTCAGGTGGATACTGAGTTCATTGCAGTGGAATCAGAACACAGCGCAATGTCTACCTGTATAGGTGCGTCTGCTGCGGGAGCAAGAGCTATGACAGCTACATCTTCAGCCGGTCTTGCATATATGTGGGAACTTCTTTATGTAGCGGCTTCATCAAGACTGCCTATCACTATGGCGGTGGTAAACAGAGCCCTTACAGGTCCTATCAATATCAACAACGACCATTCCGACTCCATGGGAGCAAGAGACTCCGGATGGATCCAGATATATGCGGAAACAAATCAGGAAGTTTATGATAACTTCATCCAGGCGGTAATTATTTCCGAAAGATGCAGGATCCCTATCATGGTATGCCAGGACGGCTTTATCACCAGCCATGGCGTATCCAACATAGAACTTATAGAAGATGAAAAGGTAAAGGAATTCGTGGGAGAATACGAACCGGAAAACTACTTGCTTAAAGCGGAAAATCCTCTGGCGGTGGGCCCATACGGAACATCTCCGTACTATATGGAAATCAAGAGAGAACAGGCTCAGGCTATGAAAGATTCCATGCCTGTTATCCTGGACGTTGCTAAGAAGTTCGAATCTATGACAGGAAGAAAATACAGATTCTTTGAAGAATATATGATGGATGATGCAGATGTTGCCCTCGTAGTCATGGGTTCCAGTGCAGGTACAGGAAAAGAAGCTGTAGACAGATTAAGAGCTGAAGGGAAAAAAGTAGGGCTTATCAAATTGAGAGTCTTCAGACCGTTTCCGAGAAGACCTCTGGCGGCGGCTATGTGCAAAGTAAAAGCCGTAGCTATCATGGACAAGGCGGAAAGCTTTTCTAACAGCGGCGGCCCGCTCTTTAATGAAGCGAGAAGTTCACTTTACGATCTGCCGGACAAGCCTTATGCAGTAAATTATATTTACGGACTGGGCGGAAGAGATATCCGAGTGGAAGACTTTTACGATATATATAAAGACCTTTATGTTATTTGTGAAAACGATGACCCGGGAGATGTTTACAGATATCTGGGCGTAAGAGACTCAAGATACACCACAGAAGAACAGAGAATGATGGAAGAAGAATATAAGCCTGGCGCTGCAAGAAGTTACGGTATGGATAAACAGGCTTACGAGGTATAACAGTATGGCATATGATTTAAAGAAAGAAGTATCAAAAAAAGACAGACTGGCCGGCGGTCACAGATTATGTGCCGGATGCGGAGCGGGGATAACTGTAAGAGCGGTCCTCAGAGCTTTGGATGCAGAGGATAAGGCGGTCATAACAAATGCAACAAGCTGTCTGGAAGTATCTACTTTCATGTATCCGTACACTGCTTACGAAGACAGCTATATACACAGTGCTTTTGAAAATGCCGCAGCAACAACTTCCGGCGTGGAAGCAGCATACAAAGTGCTTAAGAGAAAAGGCAAAGTAAAAGAGAATTTCAAGTTTATAACTTTTGGGGGAGACGGGGGTACTTATGATATAGGACTTCAGTCTCTTTCAGGAGCTTTGGAAAGAGGCCATGATATGGTATATGTATGCTATGACAATGAAGCATATATGAACACCGGTATTCAGAGATCCTCTTCAACTCCTAGATTTGCGGATGCAACTACATCTCCTGCAGGAAACGATCTGCCGGGCAAAATCCAGAACAAAAAAGACCTGACTCTCATCGTGGCGGCTCACGGGGTTCCTTATGCGGCTCAGACTACTTTATTTGGAAACATGAAGGATCTGCATGAGAAAGCTCGTAAAGCTATATATACAAAAGGAGCAAATTTCCTCAATGTACTTTCTCCGTGCCCGAGAGGATGGGGATATAACTCAGAGGATCTTGCACTGATGTGCAAGCTGGCAGTGGAGACCTGCGTATGGCCTATGTACGAAATAGAAGATGGAGTATGGAGACTGACCTACGAACCAAAGAAAAAGCTTCCTGTTGAAGAATTCCTCTCAAAACAAGGAAGGTTCTCACATATGTTCAAACCGGGGAACGAGTGGACTATAGAAGCAACTCAGAAATATGTGGACCAGAAATGGGACGAGCTGCTTAAAAGATGCGGCGATAGTGAAAAATAGAAAAACAGAATAAGAGATCCAAATATATCAAATGTCCTCTGTACAGGGGACATTTTTTTGCTGCCGTGATATATTATAATTAAATGAAGGAGGGATGATCGTGGCTGTCAGACTAAATGAGGATAAAATGATAGTGGAAACTGTAAGAGAAGGCTTGAAAAGGACAGGCGGTTACTGCCCATGCAGGCTGGAAAGAACGGAAGAGAATAAGTGTATCTGCGATGAATTCAAGGCGCAGATCGCGGATCCGGAATTTGAAGGATACTGTCACTGCATGCTGTACTATAAAGAAATTTAGTATGAAATCGTGCCGTTTTTTAAAGGATTTCCGATAAGAGAAGGATTTTCCTTTAAATACGTATATTTTTGAGATATAATTATCTGATAAGAGAAAAATATTTGGAAGATAACAGAGAGGTAAAGTATGAGGATAATCGATGTAATAAAGGGCGAAAAGCCAAGTTTGTCTTTTGAAGTATTTCCGCCAAAGACAAGCGACAAGTATGAAAATGTAGTTGCTGCAGCGGAAAAGATCGCAGCTCTTAAACCTGATTATATGAGTGTTACATACGGGGCAGGAGGCGGAACATCACAGTATACAGGAGATATTGCAGCAAGACTCATGAAAGCGGGAGTCAATTCCATGGCTCATCTTACCTGCGTTTCTTCCACAAAGGAAAAGGTCCATGAAGAACTGATGAGACTTAAAGAACTGGGTATAAACAATGTTCTGGCTCTCAGAGGAGATATTCCTGAAGGCTTTGACAAAAGCAGGATGCAGTACAGATATGCGTATGAGCTTATTGAAGAGATCAAAGAGATAGGAGATTTCTGTATAGGAGGAGCTTGCTACCCTGAAAAGCATCCGGAAAGCGAAAACGGCCAGAAAGACCTGGAATACCTTAAAATCAAAGCAGAAGCAGGATGTGAATTTTTCACTACTCAGATGTTTTTTGATAATAACATCCTGTACAATTTTATGTATCGCATGCTGAGAGCAGGAGTGGATGTTCCTGTAGTTGCAGGAATAATGCCTGTTACGAATGCAAAACAGATAAAGAAGATCTTCGAAATATCTCAAAATGCTCTTCCTCAGAGATTCGTAAGGATAGTTGACAGATACGGAGATAAACCGGAGGCAATGATGCAGGCAGGTATTGCTTATGCTACAGAACAGATAATCGATCTGTATGCCAACGGTGTAAACGCAGTACATGTATATTCAATGAATAAACCTGAAGTGGCTGAAGCCATTAAGAACAATTTATCGGAAATAATAAAATGATATATTCGGATGTAGTGTTTGGTTCGGTGGAGCCTGATAAAGTAAGTATTGATATAGATGAATTGGAACGGCGTTTAGGCGGCGGATGTGATATAGATTCTGAACAGATATCAAGGCTGAGAAATCTGTTTGATGAGAAAGTGTCTTACAGATTTGCATATGCCCGTATGGAAATATCTTTTCCGGAGAAAGGCATCTGTGATTTCGGATGCGGGTGTATAGAGAGCGGAGATCTTTATAAGAATCTCAGAGATTGTAAGGCGGTCTATATGATGGGCGTGACTTTGGGGATCGGTATAGACAGGCTGCTTTCGATGCTTAGGATAAGATCTGCAGCGGAACACTATATTATAGACGGGATGGCTTCTGCTGCGGTGGAATCTTTCTGCAATATGTTAGATAAAGAATTGAGGGCTAAAGAAGGATTTAAGTGCAGGCCTCGCTACAGCCCGGGATACGGAGACTGCACGATATATAACCAAAAACTGCTGACGGACAGGATAGACGCGGCAAGAACTCTGGGCATGACCTTGAATGAGTCATATTTTATGACACCGTCAAAATCTATAACTGCTATTATGGGGATTAAAAATGAGTAGACTGATCGATTTGATAAAAGAAAAACGGATATATTTGGACGGAGGAACAGGCACTGTGCTTCAAAGCATGGGGATAAAGCCGGGTGAATCTCCAGAAAGATGGAATATAGAGCATCCTGAAAGGATAATAGCTTTGCATAAAACATATTTTGATGCAGGCAGCAATGTGGTATTCTCTAATACATTTGGAGTAAACAGAGAGAAGTTTGAAGATTACCGAGAACTTATAAAAGCAGGGTTAGATTGTGCAAAAGCGGCTGCAGAAGGTCGTGAGGACAGATTCGTAGCCTTTGATATGGGGCCCTTGGGTAAAATGCTGGAACCGCTCGGCAGCCTTCCTTTTGAAGAAGCTGTGTCAATATTCGCAGATAATGTAAAGGCGGCAGCGGAATTCGGAGCGGATCTCATCGTTATTGAAACAATGAACGATGCATATGAAACCAAGGCAGCTGTGCTGGCGGCAAAGGAAAACTGTGATCTGCCTGTTTTTGTTACAAATGCTTACGACGGCAGCGGAAGACTTATGACAGGAGCTACACCTAAGGCTATGATAGCTATGCTGGAAGGCCTGGGAGTGGATGCATTAGGCATGAACTGTTCTTTCGGACCGGATAAGATGCTGGAAATAATAGGAGAGTTTAGAGAATATGCTTCAGTTCCTGTGATAGTGAAGCCTAATGCGGGGATCCCTGAAGTGGTTGACGGAAATACGGTATTCAATATAGATCCGGATCAGTTTGCAGACTATATGGCAGAACTGGCAGAGCAGGGCGGAATGATCCTTGGAGGCTGCTGCGGAACTACCCCTGATCATATAAAGAAAATGGTGGAAGCCACTTCTGCTGTGGAGTATAAATCCCCTGAGAAAAAAGGACATACATTGATATCTTCATATACTCATGCAGTGGTCATAGGGGACGATCCGGTGCTTATAGGTGAAAGGATCAATCCTACAGGGAAAAAGAAACTTAAAGAGGCCTTGAAAAACAATGATATGGACTATATCCTTGGAGAAGCCATAAAACAGGAAGA
>JAFXHN010000104.1 GCA_017536365.1 Bacillota bacterium
CGAAATATGAAAAGAATATTTTCCATGTTTCTTGCACTGATGCTGTTTTGCAGTATGACTGTAACGGCTGCGGCAGAGAGCTTTCAGATAAGTACGGATAGAAATGTCATTGAAGCCGGGGAAAATATTACTGTTGCCGTCAAACTAGACGATGCTTTGACAGGAAACTACAGAAATGTACAGGGAAAGGTAAAACATGACACTGATATACTGACATATGTATCTCATAAGATGGGTGAACAGTATGCTCACTATTCATCCAAATACATGTCCGGCAAGAAGTACTTTACATTTTCTTATACAGATATGACAGCAAGCGGTTTCTCCGAACTCCCAAAAGGTACGATCGTTTCAGTCGTATTTAAAGCGAAAAAAGATATAGAAGAAAAGAATCTCAGTTCAAAGCTTACTTTGGATATGAGTGTACAGGATATAAACGGCAGTACTGATAAAACAAACGCAAATACTTCTATCGTTATTTGCAAAGAACATGATTGGAAGCAGTCTGTAGAAAAAGCAACAATGACAAAAGATGGCATGAAATCTAAGCGATGCTCTGTGTGCAATAAAGAAGGCGAAGATATTGTTATCCCTAAAGCAGCAACTGTTGAATTGTCATCAGATACATATACATACAGCAGTAAAGCGGCTTCCCCGGCCATAATCGTCAAGGATATAAATGGCAATGCTATCAGCAGCGATAACTATATAGTGACAACACCTGACGGAAGAAAAAATACAGGCAAATACACTTACGTTGTAACATTCAAGAACGATTATGATGGAAGCAAAGAACTGGCATTGACTATCAAGCCTGCGAAGCTTACATCTGTGGGATTGTCTTATAGCGCATATACATATAACGGCAAGGTGAAGACACCTACAGTGACTGCCAAAGCGGGAACACTGACTGCAGCAAGTAAGAGGACAACAGACAGCACTAATGTAGATCTCACATATTCAAAGGGTAGAAAAAATGTAGGATCATATAAGGTGACTGTTAAAGGCCGCGGGAATTATACAGGAACTATAACAAAGACTTTCAAGATCAACCCTAAGGGAACATACATATCAAAGCTGACAAAGGGTAAGAAATCCTTCACCGTCAAGTGGAAGAAACAGTCAGGTAAAATGGCAACTTCCAGAATCACAGGATACCAGTACCGTTATAGTACATCATCCAAGATGACAAATGCCAAAATCAAGACTATCAAAGGATACAGCAAGACAAGTGCCAAGAGGACAGGTCTGAAAGCTAAGAAGAAGTACTATGTTCAGGTAAGAACATATAAGAAAGTAAGCGGCACAACATATTATTCAGCTTGGAGCAAGGCTAAATCAGTTAAAACCAAATAAATTTGAAGTTCACAGCTCCGTAAGCAGGGCTGTGCACTTTCCTTTGCATACCGGATTACGGCATGTTAAGGAAAGTGATAGCAAAGAGATTTTCTTGATGAAAGGGAAATTGTAATGATAAGAAGAACAATTCCTATATTGTTTGCTATGACAATTTTTTTCAGTATGACAGCAATTGTTATGGCGGAGAGCTTCCAAATAAATACCGACAAGAGTGTTGTAAGCATGGGAGAATACGTGTCAGTCAATGTGAGGCTGGAGGAATCGATGACAGGCCAATTCAGAAACGTACAGGGGCAGCTCTATTACGATACTGATTTGCTGACCTATGTTTCACATCAAAGTGGTGAACAATTCTCGAATTACACTTATGCTGACATGCCTGATAGAAAGTATTTTACCTTTACCAATACAGATCTTACCGATGACGGATTTTCAAAGATCAATGAGGGTAAGGCGGTTTCTGTTAAGTTCAAGGTAAATGAGGAGGTAACAGAAGAACACCTGAAAGCCGCTTTCTCGTTAAAGGTAGATATACAGGATATTAGAGGTGAAGAGGAGGAAGTAACCTCCTCGACAGCACTGCTGATATGTAACGGTGTTCATCAGGAATATGCCAGCGTGAAGGGTGGTGAACATGAGGATCAGAAAAACAGCGAATTAAAAGGTAATGGTAAGACCATATGCGAAAAATGTGGTGAGAAGTATGTAATCAATAGAGAAGCAGAGATAGCATCGGTGCATGATAATGATGTTCACGGTAAAAATGACGAAAAAGCTAATAGCCTGCTTATTGCAGCGATAATCACAGCCCTTGCAGCTGCATGCGTACTCATCGCATATCGAAGGAAATATAAGAGATGAATATAAAGCGACTACTTAACAATAGAAATACGAGAACGGGGATCTGCGTTGCGTTGATACTGGCTATAATCTTAGGCTTGGTAATCCCGGCAGTAAACATCAACACTGTACAGCCGGCAGCTCCTGCAATATCTAATGACATATTTGCTTATGACACTTTGGTTTTAGGTGAGCGTGAGCAGGCCGAACAATCTGAAGATGACAGCGAAGAGGAATCTGACAGAGGGCAGATGTCAAAGGATGAGACTGTCATCTCTGAGAACAGTGATAACGATAAGGAATCCGAATCAACAGATAGTGAATCGGAAGATTCTCAAGAAACCGAGTCAAAAAAGGATACGGAAACTGATGACACCGATACAGGAGACGGTGATGATGGTCAGGAAGACGGTCTTGAAGGAGAAGAAGGAGACGAAGTTAATGATCAGACCTTGGGACTGGTCATGACTTGGTACAAATACGGCAGACAGCCTAAAACAATAGTTTGTGGCCCTTCCGGTACAGTAAAGGGTAAGGTCAATACTGCTCAGCTTAATGATAATGAATTAAAATACAACTTTGATTTTACCGGAGAAAAAGCTAAGGGAGCTAAAATCAAAGCTGTTTCAGTGAAGGAGGGTGATGCTCCGTTTACTGAAATATCGGACAGTGGCAAGATAAAAATCGAACTGCCTAATGCATCTCTTGGAAGAGTCTATACTTTTCGCGTAGATGCTCTTTGGAAGGCAAAGGACACAGAAGGTAAAACAAGGGAAGAAGAGATAACCTTTACATATAAGATACAGTGTGCTTATGCCATGGATCTGGAACTGGAACTGTCATGGGACAAGAAAGACGGCGAAACAGGCAAGGTGATCATAGCTGCCAATAAGAAAGCAGCAAAAACTGTAGAAGGCAGCGATATTGAAGACAATAATTTCGTTTACTCCCCTAAACTTACAGGAACACTGACTAAAGATGCTAAGCTAATAAGCGGAGAATACACGACCGCGTCAGGTCAATCGGGAAAGCTTAATCCTGAGGGCGGTACACTGAAGCTGAAAGCCAAGGGTAATGAAAAAGAAGAAACATATCATATCACTTTTACGGCGGAAGTGATGGAAGACGGATTCAAACAGACCGTTTACTATCACATGACTTTGGTTTATCTGGATCTTTTGGATGTTGATCTTTCGTTTACTTGGCTGGAAAAGGGCATGATACCTAGAGTGATGATATGTCAGCCTGACGGAACAGTATCGACGGTGATCAAGAATAATCAGCTGTCAGCCGGTGCTGTCAAGTACGAAATGGCCTTAACAGGAGATGAAAGTGAGAACGCACGCATATTAAATATCACATACAAGTCTGAAGCAGGAAGCAGCGGCTTATTGACGGAGAGCGGATCGCTGCCGATGATCATGCCGGCAGGCCGTACCTCTAACGATTACACCATAACGGTTGCGGTGCTGGCAGGCGGAAGACAGATGACCTACGAGATCAAGCTGCACTATGTGATGGATGTGCAGCTGGAA
>JAFXHN010000105.1 GCA_017536365.1 Bacillota bacterium
ATGCCCAGGTAGCTCAGTAGGTAGAGCAGGGGACTGAAAATCCCCGTGTCCTTGGTTCAATTCCGAGCCTGGGCACCATTTTTTTTTATTATTTTATCGGGATGTGGCGCAGTTTGGTAGCGTGACTGCTTCGGGAGTAGTAGGCCGCAGGTTCGAATCCTGTCATCCCGACCAAAACTCGATAGTTTGATACCGTTGGTATTAAGCTGTCGAGTTTTTTAATTTGCAATATCCGAAATATATTTGCTGAGGTGGTGAATACGGCCAACACCTAATGTGGGGATCATATGATATCATTGTATAAGTCTTTCTTTTTCATGCGTCTACTATATTAAATTTTAAAAGGGATATACGGAGAAAGAATTATGGTAAACGATGATACAAGAATCAGAAAAATATTAAGGCGCATAGGGGATTCATATAAAGAAACAGGAACATATCTGTGGAATAACAAATGGTTCATCCTGTTTATATTGATGTTCATAGCTGAAATAGTCGTATTTTATGTGTTGAATGCACAGGCGGATGATCATTATATGGATTACGTTGATAATACTATGGGGAAATATCCAAATGAATTTCTGTTTATTTTTATTGAAAATCTAAAAACAGATACTAAAGTCATGCTGCACGGTATCATACCTTTTTTCTTAGGAAGCATAGTAGCTGCAATGATGAGCATAAGGAGTCTGATAATATCTTTGAAGTTTTTTTCGGGTCTGCTTCCACTTAATAAGATACTCATTTGTACCGTGCCTCACGGTCTGGTAGAGATACCCTGTATAGTGGCGTGTATGGTCTTTGGCTGTTTGATAAGTAAAGAACTGACATTGACTGTATTAAAGGCAGTCAGAAAGAAAGATCTGGTGTTTTTAGACAAAACCCGTAAGACTATAGGTTTAAAGAAAACTGTATCGTTTATGTTTAAAAGCTGGTTGCTGATCATCCTGCCGATGACTTTTACAGCGGCCTTGATAGAAACATACATAACGCCTTTAGTAATAAAAGCAGCAGGGCTGATATAACAGGTTTTATTGATGAAAGGGAAGCCTGTATGATATAATAATTTTATTAAAAGGAAAAGGAAATCATCGCATGAAAGAGAAAGACTATAAACAGTTTTACGATAAAATATTTAAAACTTTAGGAGACCTTACTCCGCTTAAATCGGATTGCGGTCAGCTATGTGAAGGAGCCTGCTGTAAAGGTGATGAGGATCTGGGGATGCGCCTGTTCCCACACGAAGAAAGTTCTTTGAAGGTAAAAGAACTTGAAGACGGAGGAAGACTTGCTGTATGCGACGGCACCTGCGACAGAAACGAACGACCTTTAGCCTGCAGGATATTTCCGTTTTTCCCTACTATAGACGAAGATGGAGAAATATTTGTAGAGCCTGATCCAAGGGCGAGAAATATATGTCCTTTAGTCGTATACATGGATGATATAGTTTTCGATCAGCGTTTTTTCAAGGCTGTCAAAAAAGCGGGAAAACTTTTGGCAGCAGATGATGAGTGCAGAGAGTTTCTGTATCAGACTACGGAAGAGATAGACATGATAAATGAATTCTTCTTCCCGGAGAACTATGATGATGAGTAGGGAGTTATAATGAGAAAAATAGAAGCAGGAAAAAAATACAGACATTTTAAGGGAAATGAATACATAGTGCTTGCAGTGGCAATGCATACTGAAACAGAAGAATCTCTGGTGGTATATCAAAACCTAGAGGATGTGAATAAAGTCTATGCAAGACCCTATGATATGTTTGCCGGGGACGTTGATCGGGAGAAGTACCCTGAAGTGAAACAGGTCTATAGATTTGAAGAAATATAAATTTTAAAAAGCAATAAAAATACAGCCCTTAAAGGACTGTATTTTTTATTTGTTTAAGAATTCTATTACTCGTTCAAGTTCTCTTTCCCCAACGAGCCTGCCGTATTCGTAGACCCTTCGCATCTTGTCCTGATCGTGTTCGATCTTTCCTATGTTCAGCGGTATTTCAGGCCTTATAATAAAAGCATTTCCTGAGGATTCTCTTTCTCTGACATATTCCAGAGCAGCGTTATAGTTTAAATGGCGGTCTGCCATGGCTTGTACTGCATTAGGATATTTTCTCAATGCTATTTTCATAATAGGCATGAGGGGGTTTTTCTTTTTGACGTAGCCTTCAGGCTGGGTAAGTATAACTACATTTTTGCTGAAGCCTATGCTTTCAAAATGTTTCAATGGTATGGAATCCGCTATGCCCCCATCTAAAAGAGAATATCCGTCCACATGGACTATTTTTGATGCAAGAGGCATGGAAGCCGAAGCTCTTATCCATTCATAGAAATTATTATCTGAGACTTCGAATTTTTTATAAACACCTTTTCCTGTATTTACGTCTGTGCACACAACGTGAAATTCCATAGGATTTGTTTCAAAAGCATCGTTGTCAAATATGTCCAGTTTTTCAGGGAGTTCTCTGTAACAGAAATCCGCTCCGTAGAGATCGCCTGTCTTTATAAGGGATCGAAAACTGCAGTATCTGGGATCTTTGCTGTAGTTGATATTGTATCGTATAGTTCTTCCCGGCTGTCTTGATTTGTAATTGCAGCCGAAAGCGGCGCCTGCAGAGACCCCGATAAGTCCGTCAAAATCTATTCCGTTTTCCATAAATACATCTGTAACTCCGGCAGAGAAAAGACCCCGCATCGCTCCGCCTTCAAGAATAAGTCCTGTCTTCATTTATCCATATCCTTTGCTTTGATACTTAAATTATATCATAAAGAAACCGCCTTGTGTTTTATCCTTTTCGTTTGTATAAGATACCATACAGGTATAGCATACAGAAGTATTGAATACGGAAGAGCTTCTACGCCTACCTGAAGGAAACTGAGAGGAACACTGCAGGCGATGCACCATGGGACAAGCCCTGCAACGACGATAGTGGAGTTTCCTATATCTATGGCAAGATCCTGCCCTGAGCTGCCTGTATTCTTATAAGGTTCTTTAAACAGAGCAGAGCTCATCATTATAGCTATAGTCTGGTTGCAGAACACGGCGCAAAACAGGATCGAACTTAGAAGATGAACAGTAAAACGCCCCCATTTTGTCATAGCTCTTTCCAGCTTGCACTGTATATCGGCGATAAGATCCGTTTCATTGAAAATAGCCGAGTACGTGCAGGAGATCAGCAGTATAGCGCATATTTCCAGCATTGATACCAGTCCGCCGCCGTTAAGCATAGTGCCAAGGGTGTGAACATCGCTGGTATAGCCCATAATACAGTAATAAAGGAAATCAGTTAAAGATACCCCCTGTATGAATATGCTTATAACCCCTGATGAGATTATGGATAAAAGCATAGCAAGCTTGATGTTTACTTTGAGCAGAGGGAGTATGAGCATTATAAGTGCCGGTATCGCAAGCCAATTGCTCATAGAAAAATTATCTGTGATGGATGACAGTATATTTGTATCAACTTTGTCCAAAGGATGTACGAAAGACAGCACAGTATAAACAAGGATACACACGGCATAAGGGACAAGGGCTGTCTTCATCAGAAGCTTTACGTTGTGAAGCGGTTCTGTGTCTGTAACTGCAGCGGTAAGTATAAGGCTCGAAGCTGCAGGTGAAGCTCTGTCACCGAAATATATCCCGGACATGATAACACCTGCTGTGATGGCTTCATTTACTCCGCCGGATCTGGCAAGAGCCATAAAGATGACACCCAGTGTACAGGCCACACCAAAGGAAGATCCTATGGCATAGGACATCAGGCAGGTGATCAGAAAGGCGATGATGAGAAACAGATACGGAGTTATCAGATTCACTCCCCAATATACAAAATAGAGTATTGTTCCTCCGCTTCGCCATGAGGCTGTAAGTATGCCTATGATCATCAGTATCTGTACCACTATCAGTGTGTTTTTCATACTGAAAAGGGACACTTTAAGCAGTGTCTTGGGCATACCGCCTTTTTTAACGGCAAGTGCAAATATCAAAACGTATCCTATCAATAAAGCCGTTACCATGGAAATGCCTTTTGCGAGGCAGAATATCATGGAGGCTAGAAACAATATCAATGTAACGGTAATATTCATAACAAACCTCTCCTTTATCCGGAAAAAGTATACATCAATTAAAGAGGATATTAAAGGGTGTAATTTTACATACTTCTTACTTTAATTTATTTGCCTGATGATATATAATAAAAAAAATTCAACTATGGAGGGGAAAATGTTAGAAGGAGAGCTAATCTATATAATCGTTATTGCAATACTCGTTATGTTTTCGGCATATTTCAGTGCTACAGAAACTGCATTCACATCATTAAACAGGATAAAGATCAAGAACATGTCTTCGAACAGCAAAAGAGCAAAACAGGTCCTGAAGCTGTCCGATGATTATGACAAGCTGCTTTCAACTATACTTATAGGAAATAATATAGTAAATATAGGCATGACTGCTATTGCCACAGTTCTTTTTGTTAAGCTCTATGGTGATATGGGAGCTACTTTGTCGACAGTGGTCATGACGCTGGTAGTCCTGATTTTTGGTGAAATATCACCAAAAAGTATGGCCAAGGAAGCTCCGGAAAGATTTTCTCTTTTCTCAGTTCCTATTTTAAGCGTGTTTATTATAATACTTACACCGCTGAATTTCTTTTTTACTCAGTGGAAAAAACTGCTTAATAAGATATTCAAATTTGAAGCAGATAAGGGTCTTACTGATGAAGAACTTATAACTCTTGTAGAAGAGGCAGAAACAGATGGATATATAGATGAAGACAAATCAGAGCTTATTCAAAATGCTATAGAATTCAGCGATCTGGAAGCTTTTGACATACTTACACCTAGAGTGGACATAGTTGCGGTAAGTCCGGAAACTTCAAAAGAGGAAATAAAAGAACTGTTCAAAAATACAGGTTTCTCTCGAGTTCCGGTATACAAAGACAGTCTTGACAATGTAATTGGTGTTCTTAATCAGAAAGATTTTCATAATTATATTAATGGGACGGACAAGGAGATACTGGAGTTCGTCAAACCTGCAGCTTTTGCTCCGGGTACCATGAAGATATCTCACCTGCTTAAAGTAATGCAGGAGATAAAGACACACATAGCTATCATAGTGGATGAATACGGCGGAACAGAAGGTCTTCTGACAATGGAAGATATAATAGAAGAGCTTGTCGGGGAAATATACGATGAACACGATGCGGTGGAAAATCAGGATATAATACAGCTTCCTGACGGCAGCTATAATGTATTGTGCTCTGCAAATCTGGATAAAATATTCGAATATTTCGATATCGAATCGGATCTTGATGTCACCACAGTCAACGGCTGGGTCCTTGTACAGCTTGGAGATATGGCAAAAGTAGGAGACACATTTGAGTATCAAAAACAAAATACGGTATTCAAAGTCAGAGTAATGAGGGCAGATGAGAAAAAAGCTATTGAGATCAATATGTTCGTAGAAAAGATAGAAGAAGAAGACGATGAAGACTGATAGAAGTATATCTGTCGGTAAGAGGTTACAGGATGTTTAGGAAATTATTTAAAAGGATCAGAAATCTGACATTGTACAAAAAAATAATTATACTGAACATTCTGTTGCTGTTTTTTGCGGCTGCTATGGTAGGGTTGTATTTTTTCGACTATTATCCGGTGGTCGTATTGAAAGAAGCCGTGTTTAATTGAAAGGAGAGTTTATGAAAATACTGTTTGCAGTATCCGAAGCCTTTCCCTTTGTAATGAGTGGAGGCTTGGGAGAAGTGGCCGGGGCGCTGCCCGAGGCATTGTCGAGCATAGACAAAGAAAACGATATAAGAGTCATACTACCGTTATACAGTAAGATCGCGCAGGAATATAAAGATAAGATGAGATTCATCGGGGACATGGAGGTCCGGCTATCCTGGAGATCGCAGTATAGCGGTATTTTTTATTATGAGCATAAGAATGTGAAATACTATTTTATTGACAATGAATATTACTTTAACAGAGAAGGACTGTACGGTGAATACGATGACGGAGAAAGGTTTGCTTTTTTCTGCAAGGCTGTTCTTAAAGCATTGGATGCAATGGATTTTGAACCGGATATCATTCATTGCAATGACTGGCATACAGCACTTATACCGGTTTATATAAAACTAGAGGACCGAGAGAAATACGGGAGTATCAAAACTCTTTTTACTATCCATAATATACAGTATCAGGGGATATTTGATATGAGTATAATGCAGGATGTTTTTGATATACCTTGGGAGCGTTCAGGTTTAGTGGAGTTTAACAGAAGTATAAATTTGATGAAAGGCGGTATAGTTTGTTCTGACTTTGTGGGAACGGTCAGTACTTCTTATGCCCGGGAGATTCAGACGCCGCATCATGCCTGCGGACTGGAGCATATACTTATTGAAAATAAAGATAAGCTTAAAGGTATATTGAACGGCATAGATACGGAGGGTCATGACCCTGAAAGGGATCCTGTGATAACTGCAAATTACAGCAGTAAAGCTCTTGACGGGAAAAAGGAGTGCAAAAAAAGTCTTCAGGAAACTTACGGACTTGATATAACAGAAGAAGTTCCTGTGGTTGCAATGGTGTCGAGGCTGGCAGGACACAAAGGCTTTGAGCTGGTAATATCCGCAATGGATGAACTGATGAAAAGAAAAGTAGAGTTTATCGTTTTGGGTACGGGAGAGCGTTGGATAGAAGAGAGCTTAAGAACTTTAGATGAAAGATATCCCGGAAGAGCTGCAGCGGATATAAGGTTCAGTGGAGAAGCTGCTAAAAGAATATACTCGGGAGCGGATATTTTTCTGATGCCCTCAAAGAGTGAACCCTGCGGTCTGGCCCAGATGGCTGCATTAAGGTATGGCGCGGTCCCTGTAGTAAGAGATACAGGGGGATTGAGTGATTCCATAAAAGATGGTGATCAGGGGAACGGATTCAAATTCAAAGATTATGATCCGTGGGAAATGCTGGAAGCATTGGACAGAGCAGTCGAAGCATATAAAGATAAAGACTTGTGGGAGGAATTAGTAATAAGAGGGATGGAATGGGATCTTTCCTGGGAGGCTTCAGCACGAGAATATTTTGAACTGTACGAAAGGATATGCGGAAAAAATAAGGAAGGACAGAAATGACATGGATGAGTTTAAATATTTGTTCCATCAAGGGACCCAATACAGAGCCTATGACATAATGGGCGCTCGCTTTGTGAATGAGGGTGGAAGTGAAGGCGTGAGATTCACAGTATGGGCTCCTCATGCCCTATCGGTTTCGGTTATCGGGGATTTTAACAGATGGGATCCTAATGCGGATCCTATGGAGAAGATATCTGAACAGGGCCTGTATTCGGTATTTATTCAGAATGTCAGAGAATTTGACAGCTATAAGTATAAGATCCGGGGCAGAAACGGGAATATTTATGATAAATCTGATCCTTACGGGTATCATTTTGAGACCAGACCGGGGAATGCTTCAAAAGTATATTCTATTGAAGGGTATGAGTGGAAAGATGAGTTGTGGATAGAATACAGAAAAAACAAAGATCTTTATAAAACTCCTATCAACATCTATGAAGTCCATGCAGGTTCATGGAAGAGAAGATCAGACGGGAGTTTTTTGAACTATAGAGAACTTGCGGATGAACTGATCCCTTATGTGAAAAAACTGGGATTTAATTATGTAGAGTTTATGCCTTTGGCGGAACATCCTCTGGATGATTCCTGGGGATATCAGGTGACAGGGTATTATGCTGCCACATCGAGGATGGGGACACCTGAGGACTTGATGTATCTTGTGGATATGTGCCATCAAAATGGAATAGGTGTGATAATGGACTGGGTCCCTGCTCATTTTCCTAAGGACGCGGCTGGCCTTTATATGTTTGACGGAGAACCCTGCTATGAATATGAAGATAATCGAAAGGGAGAACATCGAGAATGGGGCACGGCAGTATTTGACTTCGGCAGGAACGAGGTGCAGAGCTTTCTTGTATCCAATGCGGTTTTCTGGTTTGAAAAGTTTCATTTAGATGGGCTGAGAGTGGATGCGGTGGCCTCCATGCTGTATTTGGATTACGGAAGAGATCACGGAGACTGGATGCCGAATATAAATGGAGGGAAAGAAAACCTTGAAGCGGTGGCTTTTTTGAAAAAGCTTAATACGGAAGTGTTTGCAAGATTTGACAATGTGATAATGGCAGCAGAGGAATCCACTGCATGGCCGGGAGTCACAGGTAATGTAAAAGACGGCGGATTAGGCTTCAATTTTAAATGGAATATGGGATGGATGAATGATGTGCTCAGTTATATAGTAAAAGATCCTGTGTACAGAAAATATCATCATGACATGATGACTTTTCCTATGTGTTATGCCTATTCGGAAAACTATATACTTCCTATTTCTCATGACGAGGTGGTTTACGGCAAAGGATCGCTCCTTAATAAAATGCCGGGGCACTATGAAGAAAAGTTTTCCGGAATGAGGACTTTTCTGGGCTTTATGATGGCACATCCGGGAAGAAAACTTACTTTTATGTCCTGTGAATTCGGTCAGTTTAAAGAGTGGGATCACAGGAAAAGCATAGAGACCCAGCTTATGCGCTATGACCTTCACCGGATGTTGTTCGAGTATGTTTCTGAACTCAATCATTTTTATTTAGAAAACCATATGCTGTGGGAGAATGACAGAGACTGGAAGGGCTTTATATGGAGCTGTTCGGACAGAGATAGCAATATACTTGCTTTTATTCGGAACGGATATGATGAGTCACAGATGCTGTGCATATTTAATTTTGCACCGGTATACAGAGAGGATTATATCATGGGAGTGCCGGAGGGATGGTATATTCAGGTATTTTCTTCAGATGAAAAGAGATTTGGCGGTTTAGGAACGAATATGGGCAGGATAGAAGCAATAAAGGGGGAGATAAACGGTTTTCAATATTTTATAAAGACAGATATCCCTCCCAATTCTGCAGTCTTTTTTAAGAAAGAATAGGAGGGCAAGGCTATGGCCGTAAAAAAAGAATGTATAGCAATGCTGCTGGCAGGAGGACAGGGGAGCCGTTTATATACTCTGACGAAAAAACTGGCAAAGCCGGCAGTGCCTTTTGGAGGTAAATACAGGATAATAGATTTTACTCTGTCAAACTGTATAAATTCCGGGATAGAAACCGTAGGGATACTGACTCAGTACCAGCCCTTAAAGCTGAATACGTATATAGGCACCGGGCAGCCTTGGGACCTTGACCGGATAGATGGAGGTGCTTTTATACTGCCCCCTTATCAAAGACAGCAGGGAGCGGATTGGTACAAAGGTACTGCCAATGCCATATATCAGAATATGGATTTTATCGAGGAATACAGTCCCGAATATGTGCTGGTTTTGTCGGGGGATCATGTATATAAAATGGACTATTCTCTTATGCTGAGTTTTCATAAGCAAAACAAAGCGGACTGCACTATTGCAGTTTTGGAGGTGCCGATAAATGAAGCTTCAAGGTTTGGGATAATGAGCACAGATGATGAGCTTCGCATAACTGAGTTCGAGGAAAAGCCAAGTCATCCCAAAAGCAGCCTCGCATCAATGGGGATATATATTTTCAAGTGGGAAAAACTAAAAAAATATCTGATAGAGGATGAAAAAAACGTGGATTCCCATAATGATTTCGGTAAAGATATCATTCCGGCTATGTTAAGTAAAAAGGAAAGACTGTTTGCATACAGATTTAAGGGTTATTGGAAAGATGTAGGTACCATAGAAAGCTTATGGGAGGCTAATATGGATCTGCTGGATTCAAAAAGCGGCATTAATTTCGACGATCCTAATTTTAAAGTATATTCAAAAAATCAGGGGCTTCCTCCTCATTTTGTAGGCGTAGAAGGAAAGATAGAAAACTCCATAGTAGCGGAAGGCTGTGAGGTATACGGAACAGTGGAAAATTCCATCTTATTTCTGGGAGTAAAGGTGGAAAGGGGAGCTTTTATCAAAGATTCTATTGTGATGCACGATACGGTGATAAAAAGGGATTCGATGGTTTGCAAAAGCATACTGGCGGAAAATGTTACAGTCGGCAGAGATTCATATATCGGGAAAAAAGTTATAAGTGAGGTTGCCGGGTCTAAAGTAACAGTAATAGGGGAAGGAAATGTTATAAAAGACGGAACTGTGATTTATGCCGGAGATATCCTTGATTAGGGAGGGCTGTTATGATAAACGGATTAGGATTGATTTTTTCAAATATACATGAGGATCGATTAAGAGAGATAACGAACAACAGGACCATGGCTTCGGTCCCTTTTGGCGGAAGATACAGGATAGTTGACTTTGTGCTGTCGAATATGACAAATGCAGGGATCAACACTGTAGGCATAATAACCAAGACAAATTATCAGTCTCTGATGGATCATGTGGGCTCGGGGAAGGAATGGAATCTGGCAAGAAAAAACGGAGGGCTTCATTTTCTTCCTCCATACGGCAGGACTACGGGAAATTTTGTCTATAAAGGAAAGGTGCAGGCATTAAAAGGTGTTTTTGAGTTTTTGTCAAAAACAAGAGAACGGTATGTGGTGCTTTCAGATTGCGATATCGTTGCAGGGATAGATCTGGATGCGGTTTTCGACTTTCATATAAAAAAGAGAGCCGACATAACCATGATGTATACCGTAAAACAGATAACAAAAGAGGAAGCTTCCGGGTCCACTCTTCTTAATGTGGATTTTGATGACAGGGTATTCAAAATGATAAATCGCGGCAGTGAAGAAGGATATCAGAAGGTAAGTATGAATGTCTGGATAATGGAAAAAAGCTTTCTTATGGCTCTGATAGATGAGGCTTCTGTGCAGGGGGCGAGGCATATTGAAGAAGAGGTGCTTGCACCAAGGCTCAGGCAGCTCAAGATATACGGTTTTAGGTTTAACGGTTACAGTGCAAAGATAGACAGTATGGCAAATTACTATGCAAGAAACATGGATCTTCTTGACAGAGATGTAAGGAATAAGCTTTTCGGTGGGAAAAGGATATACACCAAGATCAAAGACGAAGTACCTACATATTATGACAGGCAATGCAAGGTATCAAATTCTCTTGTGGGGGACGGCTGCATAATAGAAGGGACAGTAAAAAACTCTATTTTATTCAGAGGCGTAAAGGTGGAAAAAGGTGCAGTAGTAGAGAACAGCATCCTTATGCAGGACAGTACCATATGTGAATATGCTCACCTTAATGCAGTAATACTGGATAAAAATGTTGTGATCAAGAATAACAGAAATCTGTCCGGACATGAGACATATCCTCTTTATGTTTCCAAAGGGGGAGTGATCTGAAAGAATAGCTGTTTGTGAGGTGTTTATATGATCGATATGGTAAAGAATGCATTTTCAAAACAAGAGATCAAGAAAATGATCATATCAAAGCTTAATAATGATATGGGAACTTCTTTGAAAAATGCAAAAAAGGATGATGTATATAAAGCAGTTTTACTGACGATAAGGGAGATCCTTCAGGAGAAGCACAATTATTTCACATATCTGTGCAGAAAGAAAGGCATAAAGAGGATAAATTATCTATGCATGGAGTTTCTTGTGGGGCCTTCTCTTAGAAATAACCTGTACAACCTGGACATGAGAGAAGCTTTTGAAGAGGTGGTAAAAGAACTGGGTTTTGAACTGGCGGAATTTTATGAAATGGAATCGGATCCGGGTTTGGGAAACGGTGGATTGGGGAGGCTGGCAGCCTGCTTTATGGATTCTCTTGCCACTTTAGATTATCCGGCAACGGGGTATTCACTGCTGTATGAATACGGGATATTTAAACAGCGGATGGTAGACGGGTGGCAGGTAGAACTTCCTGATGAATGGCTTGGTTCTGCTGATTCATGGCTGGCTCCTGTCAATGAACAGGCCTGCGAAGTTAAATTTGGCGACGACAGTGTACTGGCGGTGCCTTATGATATGTTCATATCAGGGAAAGACTCAATGGGGGTAAGCCTGCTGAGACTGTGGAAAGCAAAAGCAAAAGGACCTCTTGACATGGACAGTTTTATGAGAGGGGATTATGCCCGAGCTATGGAACAGCAGTCTTTGGCGGAAGTAATATCAAAGGTGCTTTATCCCGCGGATAATCATCCCGAGGGTAAATCCCTTAGATTAAGACAGCAGTATTTTCTTGTGTCCGCATCAGTACAGAATATCGTAAGAAGGCATTTGGCCAAATATAAATCTTTAGATTCCCTCCCGGAACATTCTGCCATCCATATAAACGATACACATCCCGCGCTGGTGATACCGGAACTAATGCGTATAATGCTGGATGATCACGATTATGAATGGGATAAAGCCTGGTCTATTGTTTCGAAAACTGTAAATTATACAAATCATACGGTACTTGCAGAGGCCTTGGAAACCTGGCCTGTAGATATATTCAAACGGCTTTTGCCAAGGATATATCAGATAGTCGAAGAAATAAATGAGAGGTTCTGCAGAAAAGCCTTTGATGCCTGCGGAGGAGATTTCGATGCGGTCTCAAGAATGGCGGTGCTTGCATATGATCATGTCAGGATGGCTAATCTTTCTGTGGTGGGTTCGAATAAAGTAAACGGGGTGTCAAAGCTTCACAGTGAGATCATAAAAGAAACTGTATTCAATGATTTGTATAAGGTGATGCCTAAGAAGTTTACCAATGTAACGAACGGCATAGCTCATAGAAGATGGCTTTGTCAGGCAAATCCTCTTCTTGCGGAAAAGATAGTTTCTGTCATAGGCGATGGTTTTGTAAAGCAGCCGGATGAATTGGAAGGACTAATGAAATATACGCGGGATTCAGCATTTCTTGAGGATATAGGAGATATAAAACGCCGAAATAAAATAAGGCTTGCAGCGCTGATAAAAAAAGAATGTGGTACCGAAGTGGATCCTGACTCCATATTCGACATTCAGGTCAAGAGACTTCATGAATATAAAAGACAGCAGATGAACGCACTGCATATACTTTATCTTTACCAGAGGATGAAGGAAGATAAGGATTTCAGAGACAGCTGTACTCCAAGGACTTATATTTTCGGAGCAAAAGCTGCGTCAGGGTATGATATGGCTAAACAGATCATAAGATTCATATTCGATCTGGCAAAAGTCATAAACAAGGATGAGGATATAGACGGAAAACTTAAGGTAGTATTTATACCTGATTATAAAGTAAGCTTTGCAGAAGTAATAATTCCGGGCGCTGATGTGAGTCAGCAGATATCCCAGGCAGGTAAAGAGGCTTCGGGTACGGGGAATATGAAATTTATGATAAACGGAGCATTGACTTTGGGAACTTATGACGGGGCAAATGTTGAGATCCATGAGGCTGTAGGGGATGAAAATATTTTTATTTTCGGTCTAAGAGACAGTGAGGTGAAAGAGCTGTTTATCAAAGGTTATGACCCTAGGGAATATATTGAAAAGTCTCCGTATTTAAAAACTGCGGTGGAGGGGATAAAAAACGGATATAACGGGATAAGATTTGAGAACTATGCCAATATGCTGCTTTCCGGAAATGATGGATTTATGGCGGCAGCGGATTTTGAGGCATACAGGAACAGATCTCAGGATGTGATGGAAGCATATAATGACAGAAACAGATGGAACAGTATGGCGCTGGTTAATATTGCAAAGGCAGGAATATTTGCGGCGGACAGGAGTATCAGAGACTATGCTCATGACATATGGAAAGGAGAGCCTTGGAAGCGATGATAGTTTTTGACCCAAAGGATGAACGCTTTAAAACTCCCTTCGGAAGCGTAAGGCAGGAAGAAGAAATAGCGATGGATATTCATGTTTCAGGAAGGCTGGGAGCTTTTAAAGTATCATTGCTGCTGTATAAAGACGGAGAATTCGAGCCTGAGATCTACCCGATGCGCTTTAAAGGACATGAAGGCCTTATGGAAGTATACAGTTTGAAATTTTCTGTGGAAGAAGAAGGACTTTACTGGTATAGATTCGGGTTTTCTTCATTAGAGGGTGAAAGAAATATCGGCAGGGGGCAGGGTCAGAAAGCTTTTTTAGACAGCGATCTGTGCTGGCAGCTTACTGTATATGAAAAGGGGTTTGAAACTCCCGAATGGATAAAAGGAGGGATAATGTATCAGATATTTCCCGACAGGTTTTTCAGGAGTTCAAACTATGATCCTGTGATCAGAGAGGATTCATATCTCAGGGAAGACTGGGGAGGGATCCCGGCCTATATCAGGCCTGAGGACGGCAGTGTACCTAATAATGATTTCTTCGGCGGAAACCTTAGGGGGATAATAGAAAAGCTGGATCATCTGAAAAGTCTGAATGTGAACTGTATATATCTGAATCCAATTTTTGAAGCAGCATCGAATCATAAATATGATACAGGAGACTATGAAAAGATAGACCCTGTTTTTGGGGATGAGGATATATTTAAAGAACTTTGCAGGGAGGCGGAAAAGAAAGGGATAAAGGTGATCCTTGACGGAGTGTTCAGCCATACCGGAGCAGACAGCAGATACTTTAACAAAAATGGAAGATACCCGGATGAAGGAGCATATCAGTCGAAAGAGTCCAAGTATTATTCCTGGTACGATTTTGGCAAATGGCCTGAAAGTTATAGAGGCTGGTGGGGCATAGATACATTGCCCGAAGTAAATGAAGAAGAACCTTCCTATTTAGAATATATAACCGGAAAAAATGGGATCCTCAGTAAATGGATATCTGCAGGTGCGGCAGGCTATAGACTGGATGTGGCGGATGAACTGCCGGATGTTTTTCTGGATAAACTCAGGGAACGGGTCAAGGATACCGATCCGGAAGCTTTTATAATCGGTGAAGTATGGGAGGATGCATCGAATAAGATCAGCTATGGCAGAAGGCGTCGTTATCTTTTGGGAAAACAGCTTGATAGTGTGATGAATTATGTTTTTCGGGAAGGCATCATCAACTTTGTGAAATACGGAGATTCTTCGGGTCTTGCGGAAAGAGTCGAGTCAGTAGTCAGGAATTATCCGCCTCAAGTATTGAACTGTCTGATGAATATATTGGGCACTCATGACACAGCAAGAGCATTAACTGAGATAGGCAGTATTGAAAAGCTTAAATGTGCGGCATTGATACAGTATTTTCTCCCCGGGGTACCTTGTATATATTACGGGGATGAAACCGGAATGACCGGAGGAGGAGATCCTTACTGCAGGGGCTGTTATCCTTGGGGCAGTGAGAACGAGGATCTGATTGAGTTTTACCGTACATTGGGAAAGATAAGAACGGAAAACAAGGATGTATTAAAAGACGGAAAGTACTTTACAAATTATGTAAACCAAGATATCATATGTTATAAGAGAACGAACCTTTCGGGAAGTATTTTTGTGATCGTGAAAGTTTCCGAAGGATGTGCAGTTCTCAGCCCGGAAGATATGGGGATAGATTTTTCCGAAGGGCGGAAGATCGTAGATATGATAGATGGACACGTTATTGACGGAGACATTATTTTAAACGGCATCGCAGGTAAAGTGTTCAGATCGGAAGTGAGGGATAATGATGAAAAATAAAGTACTGATTCTGTTTTTGGTATTACTTCTCGGAGTATTGACTGCAGGCTGCGGCGGGCAGGAGCAGCAGGGGGTTGACGAACTTCATGATCAGCAGTATGGCGAGACTGAAGGAATAGTTATCCAGCAGTATTTTGCAAGCACCACATATATTTATGAAGGCCAGGATGAAGAAAACGGAGAACTTATGCCTCCTGTAGAATTTTCACTTGAATGTGAAGAAGGAGAGAATATATATGTGGCTGCGGTGAATTCGCTTATAGATCTGCCGGAAGGTCAGGATCAGTATTATACTATGATGCAGGAAAGATATGTATGCAATAATGTGACCGTAGAAGATGGAATGGCTTATGTTGACTTTTCGTCGGAAGGACTTGAAGGCGGTGCAACTACAGAGATGGTCCTTATCGACCAGATAGTATATACACTTGCAAACTCATTTGAAGAGATCGCAGCGGTGCAGTTTACTGTAGACGGTCAAAAAACAGAAACTCTGATGGGCCATATAGACACATCAGAGGCATTTGTTGCAGATTATCTGTAATACATTAAAGCTTCCATTGTTGACAAAGCTTTTCAAGAGCAGGATACAACTGATTAAGAGGTATAGTAGAATAGTAGAAGATGAGGGTATATTTATCCTCGTCTTTTTTATTTGTCTGGTATTTCTGAAGAGGAACCATGTTGATACCTTGCTCCTTGGCAATGATGCTGAGCTGAGCGGCGTCATAACTGCCTTTAGAGTTGATCCTTATGAGCATATTCAGACCGGAGTCTTTACTGAGTATGGTTATTTTATTTCCAAACAGTTCCGAAAAAGCATCAGATGCGGTTTTTATCTTTTGCGCATAAAGATTTCTCAGCTTTTTAACATGAGTATGGAGGAGCCCTTTGTTCATATATATTGCAAGAGCCAGCTGTTCTGTTTTGGAACAGGTCTGGTTATAATGGGCCATGACCTTATCGGAATAAGGCATCATCACAGCAGGAAGCACCATATAGCTGATCTTTATGGATGGGAAAAGCACTGAGGAAAAAGACCCAAGATAAAGAACATCTGCATTGCTGTCCAGGCTTTTAAGTGGAGGTACCGGTTTTCCGAAGTATCTCAGCTCGCTGGCATAGTCATCTTCGATTATTATGCTTTTTGTGGCTGCAGCATATTTTAAAAGAGCATATCTTTTTCCTATGGGCATTACTGTACCCATAGGAAACTGTATAGATGGAGAAACACATATAACCGAAGGGGATTGTTTTGATATTTCTTCAAGAGAAGCCCCGCTTTCGGATATGTTTATAGGTATAGTGTTAAATCCTCTGTCTTTAAATACGTTGACGGAGGGCAGATATCCGGGATCTTCGTATGCGATGCCGTCTATATTCATAACAGAAAGAAAACTGCAGGCAAGATTTATGATAGGCTGAGTTCCGGCAGCTATTATTATCTGATCAGATGAGCATACAACGCCTCTTGTCATATAAAGATAATGAGCGATCTCCTGACGCAGAAATTCTTCTCCTTGAGGTGAGGCCTCAAAGGCCAGAAGATCTGAGTATTCATTGATAACATAGTTGAGACATTTTTTCCATTTTACGAAATCGAAAAGAGCCGTGTCAGAATAATAAGGAATATTCTTTCTGGGATCTTTTACGATGTTGTTTATAACAGGTGGGATATATGAAAATCCCGGAGAATGGTCAGCGTTGGCATTTACATAATATCCTGATTTTTCTTTGCTGGTTATATATCCTTCTACAGTCAGCTGATTATAGGCAAGCTCGATAGTGGTAATGCTTATCTTAAGCGATGAAGCAAGAGCTCTGAGAGAAGGAAGCTTTGATCCGGCAGAAAGTCTTCCGGAGGAAATTTCGGTTTTGATATAGTTATAGAGCTGGATATATAAAGGTTTCTTGGAATCGTAATCCAGAACAGGGGTTATAGTATTCATGATCTCCTCCAATCTGTACCTATAAAAAAAATGGAATCTGAGTATTTATAAGTATACAGCCAAGGAGTATCATTGTCAATGTAATAAGGGATAGGAGGGTCGTTCGATGAGAGATGACAAAATAAAAATGCTTACATATTCTGCACTATTGATGGGACTTGCGCTGGCTTCAACTATCCTTATCAGGATACCGGTACCGGCAACTCAGGGTTATGTGCATTTAGGGGACACTGTCCTTATACTTTCGGTATTGATATTAGGGAAGAAAAAAGGTGCTTTGGCGGGGGCTTTGGGACAGGCTGCAGCTGATCTTTTAGGAGGATATGCAATTTTCGCGCCTGTAACATTTATTTCAAAACTGCTCATGGGTCTGTTGATAGGTATAGCTGCAGAAAAGATCTCTGAATACAGATCAAAGAAAAACAAAGGAGATGCTGCGGCAGCAGGTCTGATGACAGTATTGTCCTGCGCAGTAATGGTAAGCATATATTACATATTTGAATGTGCTATATACGGAAGCTTTGTGATACCTATCGTGGAGATACCGGCAAATATAATTCAGTTTACTGTCAGTGCGGTGCTGGCGGCTGCGGCGGGAGGAGTGCTGGCGAAGACTCCGGCAAGAGCCTGGCTTAATTTAGAAAAAAAATAAAGTGATATATATACCTCTTTCGTTGGATCTTAAGTTTGACGGAGGAGGTTTTTTATTGAAATTTCATCCCACATCAAACAGTATATATGTTAAAATGAGAAAAAAACAGCATCATGCTGTTATAGGAGGATATGAGGACTTATGGAAAAGGTGAACGTGAGATCCAGAATGGGAGAAGAGGATTTTAAGAATTTTTTATATTACAACCAGTATTTTTTTGAGAAGAATTATATCGCTGTGAGAGTGGCAGTATCTATTATTATAGGAGCGGCAGCGGCGTTTTTTTCATCAGATAAAGTGTCGACATTCTTGGTGATCGCGGCAGCTTGTCTTCTGGTATTCATTATATTTCCTTGGGGAAAGATAAGATTCAATTATCAGAGGATCTACAGGAGGAACAGAAGCACCGCCTTTTCTCAGTCTCAGGATTTTGAATTTACTTCTGAGTACTTTGGCTTTAAGAGCGAGCACGAAGATGAATATACATATGAGCCTTATTCCAATCTTTTAAAAGCTGCAGAAACCAAGACTTTATTTGCTATCAGTTTTACAAAAAAACAGACAGTGGTCCTGGTAAAGGAATATGCAGAGGAAGATGAAATAAAGGCAGTTTCCCGTATGCTTAGAAATGGCATGGGGGATAGATTCGTACAGATAAGTCGGATTTAGAGTGGAAAGAGAGCGTGAATATGAGTAAGGTGGCAGTGGTTTCCGGAGGAAGCAGAGGAATAGGAGCATCTATATGCAGAACGCTTGCACAGCAGGGATATACAGTGTTGATCAACTATCGTGTTAATAAGGAAAAAGCAGAAGCATTGGCATCGGAACTCAAAAGCTTAGGTTTCAATGCTGAACCTTATCAATGCGATGTAAGGGATGAATCTGCGGTTAAAGAACTGTTCTCATATACTGTGGGTAAATACGGAAAAGTAGATGTGCTGGTAAACAATGCAGGTGTGGCTCATTACGGACTTGTAACGGATGTTTCCACAGAAGAATGGGATATAGTCTTTGACACCAACATAAAAGGTACCTTTTTAATGTGCAGGGAAGCATTGAGGGACATGGTGTCAAATAAATACGGAAGGATAGTCAACATATCATCTATGTGGGGAGTGTGCGGAGCTTCCTGTGAAGCAGTATACTCGGCTTCTAAAGCTGCAGTCATAGGTCTTACGAAGGCTCTTGCTCAGGAGGTGGGCCCTTCGGGAATTACAGTGAATTGTGTGGCTCCGGGAGCTGTTCAGACAGATATGATGAAAGAACTTTCGGAAGATACGGTAAAGATGCTTGAAGGAGAAACTCCATTAGGAAGAGTCGGAACTCCTGAAGACATAGCGGAGGCTGTGGCATTTCTGGTATCGGACAAGGCATCGTTTATTACGGGAGCTGTACTGAATGCTAACGGAGGAATGGTTATATAATGACAGATTATGATGTGGTGATCATTGGAGCGGGAGCAGTAGGCTGTGCTGCAGCTTATGTGCTTTCCGGTTATAAAATAAATATTGCTGTTTTAGAGAAGGAAGCAGATGTGGCTTTCGGCACCAGCGGCAGGAACAGCGGAGTAGTTCATGCAGGTTTTAACAATGTACCGGGGTCTTTAAAAGCAAAACTGTGTGTCGAAGGCAGCAGGAGGTTTGAAGAACTTGCACTGCATCTTGGTGTGAAATATATAAAAACCGGTAAATATGTTACCGGTTTTTCTGATAGTGACAGGGCTGAGCTGGAAAGACTTTTGAAACAGGGAAAAGAGAATGGAGCAGAAGGGCTTGAGATCGTAAACGGAGATGATATCCGCAAAATATATCCGAATATACAAGGAAATTTTGCGCTGTGGTCGGGGGAAACAGGCATTTTCGATCCCTTTGAATATACGGTGAAACTGGCTGAAAAGGCGTATGATTCAGGCGCAGTTTTTCTGTTTGATTCTAAAGTCGTGGAAATAGAAAAGGATGAGTCGGGAAGATTTCGCCTGTCATATGAAAGACAGGTTTTGGGAAAGCCTGAAAAAGAGACGGCAAGTCTGACTGCAAAAGCCGTAATAAACTGTGCAGGGCTGTATGCTGCTGATATATGCAGGATGGCGGGTATAGAAAGATTTGATATAAGGCCATGCAGGGGAGAGTATCATATCCTGGATAAAAAGTATTCTCAAATGGTGGATGTGCCTGTTTATCCTGTGCCGGATGAAGAAAATGGCGTTTTGGGAGTACACCTTACGCCTACAGTGTCCGGAAATATAATGATAGGACCGAGCGCTGAGTTTTTGGAAGAAAAAGATGATTATAGCAATGAAGAGGATATAATGCATTTGCTTAAGGAAGGCGCTGAACTGCTTTTACCTGAACTTAAAGGAGCTGCAGTCATAAGGAGCTTTTCCGGGATAAGACCTAAGCTTATAGATAAACAAGGTGAGATAAATGGAGATTTTGTTATAGAAAGCTCTAAGGAATCTCCGGGATTTATTTATATGGTTGGAATAGAGTCCCCAGGTATAACTGCATCGATGCATATTGCCGAAATGGCGGCAGGTTTAGCGGAAAGCGCTTTGGGAGTAAAGTTTGCAAAAAAAACACATAGATCTAGTGTTAAAGAAGAGATGCCGGATATGTCATCCTTTTCTCCTATGGTATGCAGATGTGAGAAGGTCACCGAAAGAGATATACTTAAGGCTTATGACGATATATTAAAGATAGGAGCTGTCCCGACACTTAAAGGTATAAAGAACAGGACGAGAGCAGGGATGGGAAGCTGTCAGGGATCATTCTGTACGGCAGATATAGCAGAGGTCCTAAAGAAGCATAGGGGTGCGGACATTTCGGAAATAACTTACGATGGGCCGGGCAGTGAACTGTTTTTCGGAAGATTGAAATAGGGTGAAGGAATGGAAAGAAAAGAAACTATAGTTGTGGGAGCAGGGCCGGCAGGCATGGCGGCGGCTGTTCAGCTATGTGAAATGGGTTTCAGGGATGTTTTGATAATAGAAAAAGAATCCGGCCCGGGAGGAGTGCTAAGACAGTGTATACATCCGGGGTTTGGTCTGACCAGATTCGGTAAGAATCTTACAGGACCTGAATACAAAGCATTGGATGAAGAAAGACTGTATGGATCGGGAGCGGAGCTGTGCTTCAACACAACTGTTATGGATATAAGACAGGGAGAAAAGGAAGGGATAGTTCTTTCTGCTCATACACCTGAAGGCATTAAAGAGTATATGGCTGATGCGGTGATCCTTGCTTCCGGATGCAGAGAAACAGGAAGAGGAGCTCTTGAGATACCGGGTACAAGACCTGCCGGGATATTTACTGCAGGAACTGCTCAGGCAATGATGAATCTCAAGAATACAAAGGTGGGAAACCGTATCGTGATCGTCGGTTCCGGAGATATAGGGCTCATAATGGCAAGAAGATTTACTCTTGAAGGAAGTGAAGTCTTGTGTGTTGTGGAAAAATCTGAGATATGCGGAGGTCTTGATAGGAATAAAAAAGAGTGTCTTGAAGACTTTGGGATCCCGCTGCTTACATCTTCTACCGTGAGCTGCATAAAAGGCAAAAAAAGAGTCAGTGCTGTTGTGGTAAGAGATAAAGATGGAAATGAGCAGGAGTATCTTTGCGACACAGTGATACTTTCTGCGGGGCTGATCCCTGAGGACAGTATGGCAGAAAGAGATATAGAAGGACTGTTTTACTGCGGAAATGTGCTTTATGTTCATGATCTGGCTGATGATGTTTCCGTGAGCGGAGAGGAAGCTGCGATAGATGCGGCAGGATATCTTATCGCAAAGATGAAAGGAAAGAATTTTGATTCTAAATATTCATCTTCTAATGTAGGATCGGCGAGAGATGAAAGAAGAGCCTTTCTTGCTGAAAGAAATGCTCTTAAGCTTAAAGAATCTTCGTCCGGCAGAAAATATATTATATGTACCATGTGTCCCAACGGCTGCAGGATAGACGCGGATAATTTTACGGGAGGCCGATGCAGCAAGGGAGAGGCTTATGCAAGAAATGAAAAGCTTGATCCAAAGAGGATACTTACAAGTACCGTAAAAGTAAAGGGCACCGGTGATGTCATAGGTGTAAGGACTGACAGGCCGATCCCTAAGACCTTGATGATGGAAGGAATGAAGCTTATCAGAGACATTGAAGCTGATCAGAGTGTAAAGGTGAACGATGTTATCGCTGAAGATTTTCTTGTTAAAGGAGTTAAGCTTACTGCATCTGACAGTTACAGATCGGAAAAAATAAGATAAAGGATATTTAACGATGGCGGTCGGGTAAACCCGATCGCTTTTTCTTTACGAATACCGTATATGAAAGGAATTTTGCAAGTTATGCACCGGAAGTTAAGAAAGATTGAAAGCAGAAAAATGAGGATGTAATATATTTATCAAAGGGGTGATGATATGAGAAAGATATCCATACTCATAGCATCGTATGACGAGATGTATAATGAGGCTCTTGCCGCAGCTTTTATGGATATAAATAAAAATATCAGTGTGACCGCTGTGCCTTTCGAGGATTTAAAACATAAGAATTCGGTCAAGCTGGAAGACTATGATGCGATACTTATTGAAGAAGTGCCGAAAGGGTCAGAGGTTTTTAGAGACAGGATCATGTTTTTTTCTGAAAAGAAAGAAGGCGGAGCGCATCATAAGGGCAAAGTATACAAATATCAAAATTCCAAGAACATTTTTGATTTGGTATATGAGACAACGATAAAAGATCGTTATAAAGCAGAGAGCTCCAGTCTTAATAAATATGAAAAAGATGCAGCTGTGAGGAAAGCTCTTTCTGTTGGGATAGTATGCTTAGGCGAAAGTGAAGCCTGCTGCAGCTTGGGTATGACCATGGCAAAGGCATTGGCTTATTCCGGAAGAAAGACTTTGTATTTTGACTTCAGCGAGTTTCAAAGAGATGAAAGTATGATCATAAAAAAAGAAGGAAATCGTTCATGGGACGATCTTATATACTGCTGTGTTTACGGAAAAAATGAAAATTTGTTACTGCATCCGGAGGATCATGCTTCAGTGGAAGACTCGGGTCTTATGTTTTTTAAAAACAGTAAAGGCAGGAATCCTTTTTGTGATCTGAATGAAGAAGAAACAGACAAAATGTGGAGGATCTTGAAAGAGAGGCTGAAGGCAGATATTTATCTGTGTTATATGAACTATGATAATGTGCAGAAAATAATGAAGGCGGCCGGATATTTTAATATTATTATAATTTCAGGCGGTGAAAGGGATATTAATGCCTGTGAGGATTTAAAAAAGAAACTGACCATAAATGAAAGCTTTTTTGGCGAGATATTGACTGTATATTGCGGGGCAAAACAGAAAAATGATGAGTGTTTTGATTTTTCGGTGTTTTCAGATGAAGATGTATCAGTCTCGGGAACTGAGCCCTTTGTTTATAACAACATTGGGAAGGATATATTGCGCATATCAAGTTATATTGACAGAAACCGTAAAACTCGTGATTAACGATAAATAATGAGGAGAGAGATCGTGAAGGTCTTTCTTTTTTTTATGAAAAATTTTTGACTGTTGACCGGATATGAATATATATCTGCAAGTTTTGCAGAAAAAACAAATAACAGTTGAAAATGGAAAAATATGGATATAGAATCCTGTTACAGAGAAGGAACGAAAGGAGGATTGAGGAGAGGATATATTCAGATAATAAAATATTCGATACACAGGGAGCGGATCTTTACCGTAAGATACTTGAGGAAGCAAGAATGAGGATGAGCCGAGAAGAATGCTATATAAGCAATGAAAGAGCTGTGGAAATCATAGAAGAAACTGTTATGGATATAGGCGGTCCGATGGGTTTGTCTTTCAGAGAAAAAAAGTCTATAACGGAATATCTTTTTAACATTACCAGAAGGGAACTGGATATACTTCAGCCGGTGGCGGATGATACAGGTATAAGAGAAATAATGGTAAACGGCCCTAAAAAAATTTTTGTCGAAAAAGACGGGACAATGATAAAGCTCCCGATGGAGTTTGAGAGCCAAGAACATTTAGAAGAACTGATAAGAAGGATAGCCGCGGGGGTCCACAGGGAGATAAACGATATAAATCCAATAGTGGATGCCAGACTTGCAGATGGTTCCAGAGTGAATGCTGTTTACGGAAACGTAGCTATTGAAGGACCAATATTGACCATAAGAAAGTTTCCTGAAGGAAAAATGAAAATGGAAGACCTTATAAGGATGAATACCATTACTGAAGAAGCTGCAGATTATTTAAAAGGACTGGTGGTGACAGGTCATAATATATTTGTAAGCGGTGGAACAAGCTCAGGGAAGACAACTTTTCTCAATGTGCTTTCGGATTATATACCGTCAAATGAAAGAGTTATCGTGATAGAGGATTCGGCAGAATTGCGGATAACGGAAATAGACAATATCGTAAGGCTTGAAACCAGGAATGCAAATTCTCAGGGAAAGGGAGCTGTGGGTATCAGAGAACTTATAAAAACAGCTATGAGAATGCGTCCGGACAGGATGATCATAGGAGAAGTAAGAGGGGGAGAGGCTTTGGATATGCTCCAGGCATTGAATTCCGGTCATGACGGATGTATGTCAACAGGCCATGCCGGTTCTGCGGAAGGGATGATGTACAGGCTGGAAACTATGGTGCTGACAGCAGAATCATTTCCGCTGGATGCGGTAAGACGTCAGATCGCAACGGCCTTGGATATAGTGGTACACCTTGGAAGATTCTCGGATATGTCGCGTAAAGTATTGGAGATCAGTGAAGTGGAAATGCGTTCCGACGGGAGCATAGGAATGAACAGGCTTTTTGAATACAGAGAAGGATCTCTGGAGAGGACGGGCAATAAGCTGAAAAATCGTTCCAAAATCATGATGAGGTATAAGAAGAATGAATATGGGGATTATTGAAGACAAATATTTTTCTCCATCGTATAAGTTTGGATATTTCATAATTGCCGGGGGGCTGTTTGCACTGACCGGATGGCTGTTTTACAAGAGTATCGCTGCTGTTTTTATAATGCCGGTTTTGTCGTTGGCTTTCTACAAGAGGTATAAATCATATGTAGTAACAGCAAAAAAGGAAAAAGTAAATGTAAATTTCAAGGATGTGCTTTATGCATTTTCGGATTCAGCGGCATCCGGCAAGCAGGCAGACGCAGCCATAATTAATTCATACAGAAATCTAAAAAGCATTTATGGGGAAGATGATATCCTTACAAAGGAATTCAGGTATATGTCTGCAGGAATAAGTGAAACAAGAGATTCTCCGGAAAGGCTCCTTATGGAATTCAGCAGTAGAATGG